>JAIWOM010000014.1 GCA_020216895.1 Microcella sp. | reverse complement strand
CCCGCTACCGCGATCGGCAGTGCGCCTGGCGCGAGCGCGAGCGCCGTGACGCCGGTCAACGCCGCGCCGATCGCGACGGTCAGCGAGCGCGGCACGCCGACGCGGCCGTGCACGGGGGCGGCGGCGATCGTGATGATGCCCCCGACCAGGCCCGCGAGTCCCAGCAAAGCCGCGGCGGCCACGCTCAGGCCCAGTTCGTCGACCGCGTACGGCGTCGCCATCGACCACAAGGCGATGAAGGCCATGAAGCACAGGGTGTGTACGGCCGTCATCAGCCGCAGCGTGGACGACTGCGCGGCCACCCGCGGAATCGTGGCGAGGATCGCCCTGTAGGCCGGCGGGCTGCTCGGCGCACCGGCCGGCGAGACCCGCAGGCTCAGCGGGACCAGTGCGAGCACGACGACGCCGCAGAGCACGATGGCGGCGCGCCAACCGAGAGCCTCTGCGAGGGCTCCGAGGGCGGTGCGCACAACGAAGAGTCCGACGATGAACGAGCCGAGCAGCACGGCCGCGGTGCGGGCCCGTGCGGCGGGTGGGGCGAGGCGTAGCGCCGCCGAGATGAGCAGCTGCCCGACCGTGGCCGTGGCGCCGGCCGCGAGGCAGAGGATCACGTGGAGTGCGTAGCTCGGAGCGAGACCGGCACCGACCAGCGCGGCGGCGGTGGCGACGAGCTGAACCGTGACCTGGCGCCGCGCCGAGTAGCGGTCGCCGAGCGAGACCAGCAGCACCACGCCGAGCGCGTAGCCCACCTGCACGGCGACCGTGGCGGCGGCCGCGGCGGTGCCCGTCACCTCGAACTCGGCCGCGACGAGGGGTTGAACCGGCTGCGGAATGTAGATGACGGCCACACCGGTCGCCGCGATCACCGCCATTCCGGTGACACGGGCGCCCCAGGCGCCGAGGGTTGACGTCACGCGCGCCCCCTTTCTGGGGAGTTTCCCGGAGCGAGTGGATTTATCCAGGTGTATCGACTTAGTATTTCACCATGGCTGTACATTGCCGTACACCTTTACTGAATTGCTCAACGAGGAGGAACTCATGACCGATGCCGTCGCGCCCCGCGCCGAGGACTTCGCTCCCGGCCGGCCCGTCGTCTTCCGGAACGCCACGGCGGTGATCACGGTCGATTCGGCCGGCGTTCTCGAGAACGCCGACGTCCTGATCATCGACGACACCATCGCCGGTGTCGGGCACAACCTCGAGGTGCCCGCGGGCACGCTCGAGATCGACGCCAAGGGCGGGATCGTCATGCCCGGCATGATCGACACCCACCGCCACATGTGGCAGACCGCTCTTCGCGGCTACGGCGGTGACTGGGCGCTCAGCCAGTACTTCGTCTTCTACTACCTCACGTGGGGCCACGTCTTCCGTGCCGAGGACATCGCGGCGGGCAACCAGCTCAGCGCGCTCGAGTCGGTCGACGACGGTGTCACGACGACCGTCGACTGGTCGCACGCGCTGCGCACCACCGAGTACGCCGACGCCGCGGTGGAGGCTCTGAAGAGCATCCCCGGCCGCTACGTGCTTGCCTACGGCAACTACCTCGGTGCTCCGTGGGAGTGGATGAACGAGCCCGGCTTCCAGCAGTGGGTCAAGAACTTCAAGGCCGACGACATGATGGGCCTGCAGGTGGCCTTCGATGTCAACTCGGGCCCCGACTTCCACGAGAAGGGCGCCTTCGAGGCCGCTCGCGAGCTGGGCCTGCGGGTCACCACCCACGCCGGTGTCTGGGGCGTCAACGGCGACCCGAACATCGACCTGATGTACGAGCACGGCTTCATGGACGACACCGTCACCTACGTGCACGCGTCGTCGCTCGGCCCCGACAGCTACCACAAGATCGCGGCCACGGGCGGCACCATCTCGATCGCCACCGAGAGCGAGCAGAGCGCCGGCCAGGGCTACCCCTCGGCGTGGGTCGCCAAGAAGTACGGCATCACCGCCTCGCTCTCGATGGACACGAGCGTGTGGTGGAGCGCCGACTTCTTCTCGGCCATGCGCTCGACCCTCAGCTCGTTCCGGTCGCGCGACCACCTCGAGGCCCACAACAAGGGCGAGACGGTCAACGTCAACCGCATGAAGGCGGAGGACGCGGTGTGGCAGGCCACCATGGGTGGCGCGCACACGATCGGCATGGCCGACAAGCTCGGCTCGATCACCGTGGGCAAGAAGGCCGACATCGTGCTGCTCAAGAACGACGAGTCGCCGGTCATGACGCCGATCCTCAACCCCTACGCCCACGTGGTGTACCAGGTCGGCACCGCCGACGTGCACACGGTCGTGGTCAACGGCAAGGTCGTCAAGTACCAGGGCGAGCGCATCGGCATGCCGCTCAAGCCGGTCGCCGACCGCGTCGCCGCCTCGGTCGAGTACGTCCGCGGCGAGCTCGGTGAGGACGCCTGGAAGGAGTGGATGAACCCCGCTCTGCCCGAGGACGAGCCGATCGCGAACCCCTACAAGTACCTCGGTGAGGACGACGGCCACAAGCACTAGGCCGCAGCCTCCCACCCGCAACGGCGGGCGACCCTCGGGTTGCCCGCCGTTCGGCGTTCCGGGATCGGCGCAGCTCGGCTCGATGGGAGTGTGCTGCACCAAGTACGGAACCAGGGGGTCCCGCTCGGCCGCTGCGGGCCGTCGGCCGCGCTCGGCGGGAGAGTGGTCCCGCCAGCGGCTCGGAGCACGAGCAGTGGCCACCGGGTTGTCGCTGTCCCGGTCGATCGGCACCGTCCCGGTCGGCACCGTCCCGGTCGGCCCCGTCCCGGTCGGCACCGTCCCGGTCGGCCCCGTCCTGGTCAGCGCCGTCCCGGTTGGCGCCGTCCCGGTGGTCAGCGTCCTGGTCGCCGTCCCCGTCTGCGCCGCCAGTGGAGCTCTGCCTCCTTCCTCCGCTCTCGACAGCCGCTGGGCATGAAGAAGCGGCCGGTGCGCTGGTGCGCACCGGCCGCGATCCCGCGAACGTAGGCTCTTACGAGCGTCCCTCTACCTCCGGCGGAACTTCGACCACGCGTCGAACCCGACGGCGACCAGGATGATCACGCCGAGCGCGATGCCTTGGAAGAGCGGGTCGATGCGCAGCAGGGTGAATCCGTTGTAGAGCATCGCGATGAACAGGATGCCCAGCACGGTGCGCCAGATGGCGCCCTCACCGCCCAGGATCGATGTGCCGCCGACGACGATGCCCGCGAGCACGGTGAAGGTGAGCGTCGTCGCGATCGCGTCGTTCTCGGGCGCGGAGGGCGTGCGAGCGAGGTCGATCACGCCCGCGAGCCCCGCGGCTGTGCCGGCGATGGCGAAGGTCGCGATGCGCACGCCGTCGACCCGGATGCCCGCCAGGCGCGCCGCCTCCGCGTTGCCGCCCGCGGCGTAGACGTAGCGGCCGAACGTGGTGCGCCACAGCACGATGCCGAGGATCACGATGACGATGAACGCGATCCAGGTCGGCAGCGAGATGCCGAGCGGCTTCGTCAGCGCAAGCCAGCGGAACTCCGGGAAGTCGACGCGGATCTGGCCGATGCCCTCCTTGCCGAACTGGGAGACGAGCTTCGTGGCCCCGAGGATGATGAAGCTCATGGCGAGCGTCGCGATCAGCGGATTGATCTTGAGGTACGTGCTGATGATGCCGTTGATCAACCCCACGACCAGGCCGGCGAGGATGCCCACGATGATGCCGAGCGCGGCCCCCGCCTCCCCGCCGACGCGAACGATGATCGTTCCGCAGATGACCGCCGTGAACATGTAGGTGGCGCCGACCGACAGGTCGATGCCGCCCGCGATCAGCACGAGCGTGGCCGCGGCGGCCACGATGAGGATGCCCGACTGGCGGTCGAGCACGTTGCCGATGTTCTGCGCGGAGAGGAACGCCGGGCTGCCGATCGAGAGGGCGATGAAGACCGCCAGGAAGGGCACGACGATCGCCACCGATCGCCACGGCACCTGCTTCAGCACCGTGGGGAGGGAGCGGGTGGTGGGGGCGCCGGCTGTGGGCTTCGGCGCGAGCTGCGTGTCGTTGGTCATAGTCTCACTGGCTCTCGTTCGTGATCGGATCCGCGAAGGCCGCGGTGATGATGTTCTCCTCGGTCAGCTGGTCGCCCGCAAACTCGCCGACGATCTGGCCGCTGCGGATGACGAGCACCCGGTGTGCGAGCCCCAGCACCTCTTCGACGTCGGAGGAGATGACGAGCACGCCGATGCCCTGCCGTGCCTGCTCGGCGATGAGGTCGTAGATCGCGCGGCGGCTGCCGACATCCACCCCGCGGGTGGGCTCATCGGCGATGAGCAGTCGGCGGCTGCCCTGCAGGGCACGCCCGAAGAGCACCTTCTGCTGGTTGCCGCCGGAGAGCGCCGACACCGCGCGACGGTCGTCGCCGCCGACGGTGACGCGATCGAGCATGGTGCGGGATGCTCTCCGCTCGACCCCGGATGACACCCAGCCGCGCGGCGCGACCTGCCCCATGTTCGACAGCGTCACGTTGTCGCGGATGGGGCGCCCGAGCACGAGGCCCTGGTCCTTGCGCGACTCGGGGATCAGGAAGATGCCCCTCTTGAGCGAGCCGGCGATCGTGTTGGGCGTCTCCGCGCCGTCGATGGCGACCGTTCCGGCGTTGCGGGGAGCGGCGCCGAAAATGGCGTGGGCGATCTCGCTGCGGCCCGCGCCGACGAGGCCGGCGAGGCCGACGATCTCGCCCGCGCGCACGTCGAAGGACACCCCGTAGACACCGGGTGCGACGAGGTCGCGCACCGACAGCACCACGTCGCCATCCGCGTCATGCGGCGGCTTGTCGGGGAAGACCGAGCCGAGGGTGCGGCCGAGCATGCTCTCGATGAGCGTCGACTCGGTCTCGTCGACCGCGAGCGCCGTGCGGATGTGCCGGCCGTCTCGGAGGATCGTGACGGAGTCGCTGAGCTCGAGCACCTCTCCGAGGAAGTGGGAGATGAGCAGCACGGTGCGCCCCGACGCAGCGAGGCGGCGCACGACCCCGTGCAGCAGCTCGGTGTCGTGCGCCGAGAGGGCGGCGGTGGGCTCGTCCATGATGATGAGCGAGGCACCGCGCGCCAGAGCGCGCATGATCTCGACCTTCTGCTGGTCGGCCGTGCGCAGGCCGCCGACCACGGTGTCGCCCGGCAGGTCGAAGCCCGTGCTCTCGGCGATCGCGGCATACGCGGCCCGCAGCTTCTTCCGGTTGATCCAGCCGAGGGTGCGCGGCTCGCTACCGAGGAAGACGTTCTCCGCGACAGTGAGCTCGGGCACCAGGGCCAGCTCCTGCGCGATCGTCGCGATGCCCTGGGCTAGCGCCTCCCGCGGGGAGCCGAAGCTGGCTTCCTGCCCGTTGACGAGCAGCTGACCGGTGTCGGCCGAGTAGACGCCCGAGATGATCTTGCTGAGCGTGGACTTCCCGGCACCGTTCTCGCCCACGAGGGCGTGCACGGTGCCCGGCTCGAGAGTCAGGTCGATGTCGGCCAGCACGGGGAGGCCGTTGAAGGACTTGCCGACACCCCGCAGCTCAACGTGGAGCTGCGGGGCGTCGACTGCTGCCGTTTCAGGCATGGATTATCCGGCCCACTCGCCGGTGAACTCGCTCGCGTTCTCGATGGTGATGACGCCACCACCGGGGAGGCCCGCGAAGGGGTCCACGTCGCCCTGGTTCACGCCGTTGCGGAGCGCGTCGACCATGGCCTCCATGGCGAGGCGGCCTTCCGTGGCCGGAACCTGCAGGACGTTCGCGTACACGACGCCCTCCGAAACACGCTGCTGCGACCACACCGAGCCGCCGTAGCCGACCATGAGGTAGTCGCTCAGCGAACCGCCCGCGGCCTCGATGGCCGCGACCGCGCCCTGCAGGCCCTGGTCGGAGGTCGCGATCAGGTCGATGTTCGCGTTCGCGGTCAGGATGTCCGACACCGCGGTCTGCGCGGCGGCCGGGTTGTAGAAGGTCTCGCCCTCGGCCACGATCGTGACCGGGGTGCCCTCGATGACGGCGTTGAACGCGTCGTACAGGGCGACACCGATCGCGGACGCCTTCACGTCGTGCAGGAAGGCGACGTTGCAGGGGTCCAGGCTCTGCGTCGCGCAGGCGGCGACGACCTGCTCGCCCAGCTTGGTGCCGAGGTCGGAGGGAACGAAGACGACGTTCGCCGCGAGGCCCTCGACCTGGGTCGCGCTGGTGGTGAAGTCGTCGCCGAGGATCTGGTCGACGTTCACCACCGTGAGGCCGGCGTCGATCGCCTGGCGCACGACGTCGACCAGTGCCGGCCCGAAGACCGGCTGCGTGATCATGCCGTCGTACTGGCCCGACGCGATGACGTCCTGGATCAGCGTGACCTGGAGGTTCGGGTCGAGGTTGCCATCGAAGACGGTGATCTCGATGTTGTTCTCGGCCGCGACGCGCTCGATCTCGGCGAGCATGGGCTCGTCGTAGGTGTTGGCGACGGCGAACGAGATGAAGGCGACCTGGAGGGTCTCCTCCTCGCCGCCCGCGGCGGGCTCCTCGGCGGCGGGCGCCGCGCAGGCGGCCAGGGCGAGAGCGGTGGCGGCCGCAGCGGCGGCCAGGGTGAGGGAGCGGCGGAGCCGCACCGGACGTGAGTGCCTCATGGAAGATCTCTCCTTTGAAATCGGCCGAGGACCAGAGATCGACACTGATCCCAGGTGGTGCTATTCAGCGTCACTATACATATGCGTTCGCTCTTAGTGAAGAAATACTTTCCTCGTTTAGTGCGAGTGAGCGCGAGTGTCCGCGCCTCGGGAGCCTTCGCATCCGCCGTGACCGGGATGTTCACTCTGGCCGTCAGCCGTTAAACTGTGCTACACATTGAGCGCACCGCGCACCGCCAATGGCGCGCAGGACCACGAGGAGGACTCGATGAAGAGCACCGGCACCACGGGGATGAATGGCGTCGACTGGGAGGCGCGCGTCGACTTCGACCGCCTCCGCACCGAGCGCCTCCTTCGACTGAAGGCGCAGCTCGAGAAGTCCGACGTCGGCGCGGTGCTCGCCTTCGACTTCTCGAACATCCGATACATGTCCGCGACCCACATCGGCACCTGGGCGATGGACAAGCTGATCCGCTTCGCGCTGCTCACCCGCAAGACCGACCCCATCGTGTGGGACTTCGGCTCGGCGGCGAAGCACCACTCGCTCTACAACCCGTGGCTCGACCACACCCACTCCGAGGCCGACGCCGACCCGCACGCGCCCCACCACGGTGCCACCCGGCCGCGGCTCGAGTCGGGCTCGCGCGCCGGCATCTCGACCCTCCGCGGCGCATTCCCGCCCGACGCGGGCATCGCCGAGGAGGTCGCTCGCAAGGTCAAGCGCGAGCTCGAGAAGTTCGGCCTCGCGAACGAGCCGCTCGGCGTCGATGTGATCGAGCTGCCCATCCTGTTCGCGCTGCAGAAGGAGGGCATCCAGGTCGTCGACGGCCAGCAGATCTTCCTCGAGGCCCGCCGCATCAAGACCCACGACGAGATCCGCCTGCTGACCACGGCCGCCTCGATGGTGGATGCCGCCTACGAGAACCTCTACGACTTCCTCCGGCCCGGCGTGCGCGAGAACGAGACGGTCGGCCTCGTCGCCAAGACCCTCTACGACCTCGGCTCCGAGTACGTCGAGGGCGTCAACGCGATCTCGGGCGAGCGCTGCTCGCCGCACCCGCACGTGTTCAGCGACCGGCTGATCCGCCCGGGCGACCCGGCGTTCTTCGACATCCTGCACAGCTACAACGGCTACCGCACCTGCTACTACCGGACTTTCGCGGTCGGCTCGGCGAGCCAGGCGCAGAAGGATGCGTACACGCGGGCCCGCGAGTACATGGACCGCGCCATCGCTCTCGTGAAGCCCGGCGCCACGACGGCCGACATCGTCGCCGTCTGGCCGAAGGCCGAGGAGTTCGGCTTCGCGAACGAGGAGGCCGCCTTCGCTCTGCAGTACGGGCACGGCGTGGGGCTCTCGATCTGGGAGAAGCCGATCTTCTCGCGCCTCACCTCGTTCGACCACCCCGAGGTGCTGGAGGAGGGCATGGTCTTCGCCCTTGAGACCTATTGGCCTGCCGCCGACGGCTGGGGCGCCGCCCGCATCGAGGAGGAAGTGGTCGTCACCAAGGACGGCTGCGAGGTCATCACGAAGTTCCCGGCCGAGACCCTGCTGGTGGCCGGCAAGCGCTACTACTCGGTCGGCGGCGAGCTCAGTACGCTGCGCGACTCGCAGTCGCACCTCAACACGGTCGACGGCCGCGGCGGGAAGTAGCGCGATCAGACCCGCCCGGCGTCATCGGCCTCGAGCCGAGGCGCCGGGCAGTGGGTCGTCCGGTGGTGCCGTTCGGGTCGGCACCACCGGGCTCATCCTCCGTTTCAGGATGCGGAGCTCAGCTCCGACGCCGCCGGGTGACTTCGGCCACGGCCGACCAGTCGAGCTGCGCCAGCTCGGGGTCGGCGAGCGCCGCCTCGAACAGCTCGTGCAGCACGGGAGCCACGGGGAGCGTGACGCCGAGCTCGGCCGCGGCATCCTCGACGAGGGTGAGGTCTTTGAGCCCGAGCGACATGGCGAAGCCGACCGGCTGGTAGCGCTTCTCTGCGATGATCGGGCCGTAGCCCTTGTGCGCCGAGCCGCTGAAGGCGGTGTGGGTGAGGATCTCGATGAAGGTGCTCGGGTCGATGCCGCCGGCCTCGACGAGCGTCACTGACTCGGTGATCGACTGGAGCGCGTTGAGGATCGAGTAGTTGACGGCGATCTTGACGACGGCGGCGAGGCGCGGGTCGGTGCCCAGATTCCACAGCCGGGCGCCGAGCGCCTCCATCGACGGCTGGGCGGTCGCGATCGCGGTCGGGTCGCCGGAAGCGACCACCAGCAGGGCGCCGGTGTGAGCGACGGTCGAGCGGCCGAGGACCGGCGCACTGACGTAGCCGACGCCATGGCGCGTGTGGCGCTCGGCAAGCTCGGCGGCTGCGGCCGGGCTGATCGTTGCGTGGTTGACATGCACGCGGCCGGCGGGGATGCCGGCGAGCAGTTCATCGGTGAACAGCCCCAGTACGACGGCGTCGTCGGTCAGCATCGAGTGCACGACCGCGCGCTCGGTGAAGGCCTGCGCGACGGTCTCGGCCCTCTGCACGGCACTGTGCTCGGCGGCAAGCGTCTCGGCCGCTCCGGCGCTGCGGTTCCAGACGAGCACCGCGTAGCCCTGGTCGACGAGACGAACGGTCATTCCGCGGCCCATGGCGCCCAGGCCCAGGAAGGCGACGGCGGGGGATTCGGTCTGCACGGCATCCATGGAGTGCTCCTCTCGAGGGGGCGGCCGGAAGCGGCCCGTGTGTACAGTACCGCTTCACGTGCCGGGCGCACAGGGTGGAGAGCGTGACGGTTCCTCTGCAAGTGCTGGTAACCGTCCGCACGCGATGGGGTAGACCGCTTGGTCGGGTATGCTCACTGCACGGTGCCGTTCACCGAGACTGTTGATCAACGACGATCCCGCACGACGAAAGGCCACACCATGCAGTTCGATCTCGGCTCGGAACTGCGCCGTGTGCGGGAATCGAAGAAGCTGAGCCTGCGGGCCGTCGCGTCGGCTGTCGGTGTCTCCGCTAGTCTCCTGTCGCAGGTCGAGACCGGGAAGACCCAGCCCTCGGTCAGCACGCTGTACGCGCTCGTCAACCACCTCGGCATTTCGCTGGACGCGCTGATGGGCACCAACCGCGTGCTCGCCAGCCCGATCGCCTCCGGCGCGGTCTCCTCTGTCGGGAGCGCGCCCGACAGCTCGAGCGATCGCCGCAGTGACTCGGTCGTCCAGCGGCGCGAGGACAACCCGGTGATCGAGATGGAGAACGGGGTCACGTGGGAACGCCTCGCCGTCGGCGACAGCGCCGTGGCCGACCCGCTCATCGTGACCTACGCCCCGGCGGCCTCGTCATCGGTCGAGGGCAAGCTCATGCGGCACGCGGCGCTCGAGTACGGCGTTCTCCTCGAGGGCCGATTGACGCTGCGCATCGACTTCGAGACCTACGAGCTCGAGCCGGGCGACTCGTTCTGCTTCGACGCCAACCGCCCGCACATGTACATCAACGCGGGTGACCAGCCCGCGCGCGGCATCTGGTTCGTGATCGGTCGGCGCGAGATGGCCTACCAGTCGCTCTCCGATCTCGGTCACGATGACGGAGCCGAGCTGCGACCACCGGCCTCGGCTGTCGAGGTGCTCCAGGCCATGAAGGCGATGCGACCGGAGAAGCGCCGCTAAGCAGCAGCCCGCGTCGCGCCGCCGTCGCGCCGCCGGTCAATCCTCGGTGGGCGGGGCGAACACCTCGGGGTGGCTCGCGAGCTGCCGCCGCGTGCGGCGGATGTGGCCGGCGAGGAGGCTCTCGGCCGCGTCGATGTCGTGGTCGCGCAGCGCCCCGACGATGAGGCGGTGCTCGTCGTGCACCGTGCGGCGCGCGCGATCATCCATCAACCGGGTGTACACCCGGCGGTAGGACTGCGTGCGATTCCAGAGCCGGTGCACGAGCTCGGTCAGCACCACCGTCTCGGTGCCGGTGTAGGTGAGCAGGTGGAACTCCCGGTCGAGCTCGAGGAAGGTCTCGACGTCGTCGGAGGCCGCCATCTGCTCGGCCAGTTGCTCGAGCCGGGCGAGGGTGTCGGCCGGCAGGCTGGGCCCGCTCATGCGCAGCAGCAGCGGTTCGACGCGCTCGCGCACGCGGTAGATCTCCTGACACTCGCTGAGGCTCAGCGACGACACCCAGGCTCCCGTGTTGGCGACGAGCGTCACCAGACCCTCGGCCTCGAGCATCCGCAGCGCCTCGCGCACGGGCACGCGGCTGGCCCCGGTCTCGTCGGCCAGCTCCTCCTGCCGGATGCGCGTTCCGGGCGGATAGGCGCCCCGGATGATGCCCTCGCGCACCGCGTCGGCGACGTGGGCGGCGGCGGCGCCGTGCTCGCGGGGAGTGGTCACCGGTCTACTCGGCCGGCCGCGCGGGATGCCACAGGATGACCTCGCTGTCGCGCTCGTAGGCCTTGCCCTGCGGGAAGCTGACGAGCTCGAACTGCATGCCCCAGGGGCTGAGGAAGTACACCCAGCGCTGCCCCTCGCTGGCGTTGCGGCTCGCGGTCGGCTCGCCGAGCACCCGGATGCCGTGCGCCGTCAGGTGCGCGACGGCGGCGTCGAGGTCGTCGACGTAGAACGCCAGGTGATGCCCGCCGATGTCGCTGTTGCGCGGTTGCGGAGCCTGACCGTCGGCCGGCTCCCACTGGAAGACCTCGAAGTTCGGCCCGTGGCCGCAGCGGTAGAAGCGCAGCTCGCGCATGACCGAGCGCGGATGCACGTTGAGATGCTCGGTCATCCAGTCGCCCTCGTCCCGCTGGAACGGGCCGAGCGAGTAGACGTACTCGCAGCCGATGACGTCGACGAAGAAGCGGTGCGCCTCCTCGATGTCGGGCACCGTGAAGCCGATGTGCTCGGTGCCGCGGAGTCCGGGCAGTGCCATGGGGTTCTCCTTGCGCGTCGATCGTTGACGGGATGACGGTGACGGAATGTCGTCGACTGAATGCAATATAGCGCCCTTGCGCCCCCAAGTCGCGGGCATGACCCGAAATTGTGTTGCGATTGGATGCAATGCCCGCTACCGTGTGCAGTATGGCGAAACAGCGACGTTTGCAGACCGAGGTTCCGTGGGTCGAGATCACGACCACCGCCGCCGACTGGAAGGCCGCCGACCCGGGACTCCTGGCCACCATGCTCGGCCAGCTGCACCTCATTCGCGCCTTCGAAGAGCGCGTTCTCGATCTCGCGGCCGAGGGCCTCGTGCACGGCCCCGCCCACTCGTCCATCGGGCAGGAGGGTGGCGCGGTCGGCTCGATCGTGACCCTGCGCTCCAGCGACGCCGTCAACGGCTCGCACCGAGGGCACCACCAGTTCCTCGCCAAGGCGCTCACCCACGTCGCCCCGGATGGCCTCGCCCTCGACGCGCTCGTCACCGCCGACATCCAGACCGTCCTGCAGCGCACGCTCGCCGAGATCCTCGGCCTCGCCCAGGGCTACTGCCGCGGTCGCGGCGGCTCGATGCACCTGCAGTGGTTCGAGGCCGGCGCCCTCGGCACGAACGCCATCGTCGGCGGCGGCGCCCCCATGGCCACCGGCAACGCCTGGGCCCAGAAGCACGCCGGAACGACCGACCTCACCATCAACTACTTCGGCGACGGCGCCGCGCAGATCGGCTCGGTGCTCGAGTCGATGAACCTCGCCGCCGCGTGGAAGTTGCCGGTCGCGTTCTTCGTCGAGAACAACCTCTACGCCGTCTCGACCCACATCGAGGAGGCCGTGGCCGACACCCGCCTCTCGGTGCGCGGCCAGGGCTTCGGCATCCCCTCGTGGCGTGTCGACGGCATGGACCCGCTCGCCGTGCACCTGGCGATGCAGGAGGCCATCGAGCACATGCGAAGCGGCAACGGCCCGGTCGTGGTCGAGGCCGAGGTCTACCGCTTCTTCCACCAGAACGGCCCCTACCCGGGCAGCGCCTTCGGCTACCGCACGAAGGAGGAGGAGCAGGAGTGGAAGAAGCGCGACCCGCTCGACCGGGTCGCCGCCGAGATGATCAAGCTCGGCCTCATCGACCAGGCCGGCGTCGACAGCGTGCGTGCCCAGGCCGTCTCCGCGATGGATGCGGCCACCGCCGAGTTGCTCGAGGCCGACCCCGAGAAGCACGGTCGCCGCCGCATCCGCCCCGAGCTCTGGCCCGACACCGCCTTCGTCAACGTGGGCGTGCGCGGCGACGGCTCCGAGCTGAGCAGCCTGCGCGTGCTCGACCCGAGCCGCTCCGACGCCGCGCGCGAGGAGATCAAGTTCGTCGACGCCGTCGCCGCGGTGATGGAGCGCCGGATGGGCGAGGACGAGCGCATCGTCGTGCTCGGCGAGGACATCCACCGCCTCAAGGGGGGCACGAACGGCGCCACCAAGGGCCTCGCCGCCGCCTACCCCGACCGCGTGCTCGGCACGCCGATCAGCGAGAACGCCTTCATGGGCCTCGGCGGCGGCCTCGCCCTCGACGGCCGGTTCCGCCCCGTCGTCGAGTTCATGTACCCCGACTTCATGTGGGTGGCCGCCGACCAGGTCTTCAACCAGGTGGGCAAGGCGCGCCACATGTTCGGCGGCGACAACCCGGTGCCGCTCGTGCTGCGCACCAAGGTCGCGATGGGGTCGGGCTACGGCTCGCAGCACCTCATGGACCCGGCGGGCATCTTCGCGACCAGCCCCGGCTGGCGCATCGTCGCCCCCTCGTCGGCCGCCGACTACGTCGGCCTCATGAACGCCGCCCTCGCGCTGCAGGACCCGGTGCTCGTCATCGAGCACGTCGACCTGTACAACGAGAAGGACACGATCCTCGCCGGCGACCTGGACTACATCATCCCGCCGGGCACCGCCGCGGTGCGCCGCGAGGGCTCCGAGGTGACCGTCATCAGCTACCTCTCGATGGTGCGCCACTGCGTCGAGGCGATCGAGCAGACCGGCATGGATGCGGAGCTCATCGACCTGCGCTGGCTCGACCGCGCCTCGCTCGACTGGGCGACCATCGAGGCCAGCGTCAAGAAGACCAACGCGGTGCTCATCGTCGAGCAGGGAGCCATCGGCACCAGCTACGGCGGATGGCTCGCCGACGAGATCCAGCGCCGCTTCTTCGACTGGCTCGACCAGCCCGTGCAGCGGGTGACCGGCCAGGAGTCGTCGCCGTCGATCTCGCGCGTGCTCGAGCGCGCCGCGATCGCCCGCACCGAGGAGGTCGTCGCCGGCCTCGAGTCGGTGCGCCGCAACGCCGGGGGAGCCCGCTGATGGCGACCACGATCCGCATGCCCGAGGTGCTCGCCAACGTCACCGAGGCGGCCGTGCAGAAGTGGCTCGTGGCCGAGGGCGACACCATCGAGGTCGGTCAGCCCTTCGCCGAGATCGAGACCGAGAAGGCCGTCGTCGAGTACACGGCCGAGACCGCAGGCACCGTCCTGCAGCTCCTCATCGGGGAGGGCGACGCTGTCGACGTCGGCGCCCCGATCGCACTCGTGGGGGAGGCGGGGGAGGTGGCCCCCGCTTCCCCCGCGGCAGACCCGTCTGCCGCGTCCGCCGGGGGTTCTGTGGTGGCGGCCCCGTCGGACGCGGCAGCGACTCCTGCCGCCCCTCCGGCTCCGGCGCCCGCCGCTGCCCCCG
>JAIWOM010000264.1 GCA_020216895.1 Microcella sp. | reverse complement strand
CGTCGCCCGCACCCTCCTGAGCGCTGCCGTCGCCGAGGCCGTCGCGGGCGGCGCGGCGCGCATCGAGGCCTACCCGGTCGACACGGATGCTGCTGCCGAGGCCGGCCGACGCGCGCGCACCGACGACCTCAACACCGGCACCCTCGCCCTCTTCACCGCCGCCGGATTCGTCGAGGTCGGCCGCCCCACGCCGACGCGGCCCATCGTGCAGCTGGAGATCACCGGCGCCACCGTCAGCAGGCCGTAGCAGTCAGGCAATCACCGTCGGGCCGTCGCCGTCGGGCCCGACCCGGTACCGTGAAGCCATGCCCCTCGAGCTCGACACTTTCGCCATCACGGCGCTCGTGCTCGCGCTCGCGGCGGCCGTCGCGTTCATCGCGCACCGGCTGCGGCAGCCGCTCGTCATCGGCTTCATCGTCGTCGGCGTCATCGTCGGCCCGACCGGTTTCGACTGGGTGCACGAAGCCCCCGCGCTCGACCTGTTCGCCGAGATCGGCATCGCGATCCTGCTCTTCCTGGTCGGGCTGAAGCTCGACGTCACCCTGATCCGCTCGGTCGGGCCGGTCGCACTCGCCACCGGGCTCGGCCAGATCGGCATCACCGCCGTCGCCGGCTTCGGCATCGCCGCGCTGTTCGGGCTCGACCTGCTCGCGGCCGCCGTCGTCGGCGTGGCCATCACCTTCTCGTCGACGATCATCGTCGTCAAGCTACTGAGCGACCAGCGACAGCTCGAGACCCTGCACGGCCGCGTCGCCCTCGGTCTGCTGATCGTGCAAGACGTGGTCGTGATCGTCGTGATGATCGTGCTCACCAGCCTCGGCTCCGGCACCGCGAACGGCGCCTCGCTCGACGTCGGCGCCGAAGCGCTGCGCATCCTGCTCGGGGGTGGCGGGCTGCTCGTCGGCATCGCCGTCGCGATGCGCTGGGTGCTGCCCTGGCTGCTCGACCGCGTCGCGACCAGCGCCGAGCTGCTGATCGTGTGGAGCGTCGCGTGGGCGATCGGCATCGCCGCCCTCACCGACGCGCTCGGCTTCTCGATCGAGGTCGGCGCCTTCCTCGCGGGCTTCGCGCTCGCCTCCACGCGCTACCGCGAGCAGGTGCACGCCTCGCTCATCGGCCTGCGCGACTTCCTGCTGCTGTTCTTCTTCATCGTGCTCGGCGCCGAGCTCGACTTCGCGGCCATCGGCGCCCAGGTTCCGCTGGCCATCGCGCTGTCGATCTTCGTCCTCGTCGGCTCGCCGATCATCATGATCGCGATCATGAGCGCCATGGGCTACCCGGCCCGCGTCGGATTCCTCGCCGGCCTCGCCATCGCCCAGATCAGCGAGTTCAGCCTGATCCTCATCGCCCTCACCCGCGACCTGAACTTCGTCGGTGACAGCGTCGTCGGGCTCGTCACCCTTGTCGCGCTCATCACCATCGCCGGCTCGAGCTACCTGATCCCCTACTCGATCCCCATCGCCGACCGCCTCGACCCGTGGCTGTCGCGCCTGCAGCGGCGCACGCTGCGGCCCGCATCCGTCGAGGTCGCCGAGCGGTACGACGCGATCGTGTTCGGCAACGGGCGGTTCGGCAGCCAGCTGATCCGCGAGCTGGTCGCAGACGACTGCCGGGTGCTGCTGGTGGAGTGGGATCCGTTCGCCGAGGTGGCGGTGACGGATGCTGCGCTCGACGCCCGCGTCGACGTCGTGTTCGGCGATGCCCGCAGCCCCGAGTTTCCGGAGACCCTGCCGCTCGCCGGCACGCGCTTCATCATCTCGACGGTGCCGGATGTCGACACCAACTTGGTGCTGGCGGCAGCGCTGCGGCGCGCGGGCGCCACCTGCCCGATCGCCGTCACCGTGCACACCGACGAGGCCGCCCACGCCTACCGGCAGGCGCTCGTCGACGAGACGATCTCGACCGTGCTGCACCCGTTCCGCGATGCGGCCGACGACGCGCTCGACGCGCTCAAGCGGCTCGAGGCGGCGCGGGTCACCGGCGACGAGGCCTGAAGCCGCCGGAGGCTACGCCAGCCGCGCGCGCAGTGCCGGCCAGGAGTCGGCGAATCCGGGGTGCAGGGGCAGGGCATCCACCTCGTCGAGCGCGACCCAGCGCAGGGCGACGCTCTCGGCGTCGGCGACGATCGGCGCGAACAGCCGCGTGACCCGCACGGCGACGGTCGTGTACGACCAGAAGCCGAGGTCGAGGATGCTCTCGAACATCGGCTCGACGGCGTCGGCCGGAACCCCGGCCTCCTCCCCCGCCTCGCGCACGGCGGCGGCGTGCGCCGACTCGCCCTGCTTTCGGGCCCCGCCGGGAAGCCCCCAGGTGCCTCCGTGGTGCGACCACACCGCACGGTGCTGCAGCAGGATGCCCGCCTCGGGGTGCCACGCCAGCAGCCCGGCCGCGCCGAAACGCCCCCAGTAGCGCTGGCCCTCGGGCCCGTCGACCCACGCATCGCCGGGGTCGCGCTGGGCACCGCTCGGCAGCGGCGGCGGCGTGCTCGACAGGGGGTCGT
>JAIWOM010000263.1 GCA_020216895.1 Microcella sp. | reverse complement strand
CGTGCTCGAGGTCATGCGGCCCGAGCTCGACCGGCTGACTGGCGAGAACTCGGTCAACCAGGGCATCGCGATCACGGTGCCGGCGTACCAGTACGCGCACCCGCTCGACCTCGTCGCGCGCGCGGTCGACCGCGGGCAGACGCCGCTGCTGGTCGCGCTCGACGGCATCACCGACCCGCGCAACCTCGGGGCGATCATCCGGTCGACGGCCGCGTTCGGCGGGCACGGCGTGATCGTGCCGCAGCGCCGGTCGGTCGGCGTGACGGCGGCGGCCTGGAAGACCTCGGCGGGCGCCGCCGCGCGCACGCCCGTCGCGATGGCCGCGAACCTGACCCAGACCCTCAAGGCGATGAAGGCCGAGGGCGTGTTCGTGCTCGGCCTCGACGGCGGCGGCGACATCGCGCTGCCCGGGCTCGAGCTGGCCGACCGCCCGCTCGTGATCGTGGTCGGCAGCGAGGGCCAGGGCCTGTCGCGCCTGGTCACCGAGACCTGCGACGCGATCGTGTCGATCCCGATCTCGGCGGCCACCGAGTCGCTCAACGCGGGCATCGCGGCGAGCGTCGCGCTGTACGAGGTCGCCCGGAGGCGCGCGGAGCGCTAGGTGCGCGTGCTCCGCCGGGCGCTCCGGCTTGACATTATGTTCAGTAGAGCTAAACATAGTGTCGAGTTGGAGTCGATCGATCGGAGGCCGCCATGAGCGCTCGCTACGTTGTCCGTCGTGCAGAGGAAGCCGACTACCGCGAGCCCGGCGCCCTCGCGCCCGACTCCCACGGCTACACCCGCTGGTGCGCGGTCGGCTTCGACGACGGCTCCGCGCACACCGACTTCGGGATGTCCCGTCTCGAGCCCGGCGGTGTGATCCCCACGCACATCCACTCCTTCGAGGAGTCGTTCCACCTCGTCGAGGGCGAGGTGATCCTCGTCACCCCCGAGGCGACGGTGCGCCTCGTCGCCGGCGACTACGGGGTGATCCCGCTCGGCGTGCCGCACTCGTGGCACAACACCGGTGACGCGGTCGCCGTCTGGAGCGACATCTACTCGCCGCCGCCGCGGCCGCAGCACGACTACGACACCTACCGCGTCGCCGACATCGCGCCCGCCGAGCCGGTGACGGTCGACCCGCGCGACCCGCGCACCCGCTCGTTCGGCGCGATCACGACCCAGCAGATGAACCCCGGCAAGCAGTCGCAAGAGCTCCTTGCACAGTCGGCGAGCATGCGCACCGCCCTGCTGGTCTACAGCGGCATCTCGCTGAAGATGATGGTCGACAGCGACTTGGGCTCGGTGCTGCACACCATGTTCATGGTGCAGTACGAGCCCGACGGCGTCGCCGGCCCGCACGACCACCCGCTCGAGGAGGCGTACCTCATCATGGACGGCGAGGTCGACGCGACCTTCGACGGTTATGAGGTGCGGATGAAGCCGGGCGACATCGCCTGGGCGGGCGTTGGGTGCGTGCACTCGTTCCGTGCAACCGGCGCCCCGGTGCGCTGGCTCGAGACCCAGTCTCCCCAGATGCCGCCGCGCCACGCCTACCGCTTCCAGCGCGACTGGACCTACCTGACCGACAAGCTCGGCGCCGAATAGGCCCGGCGCCCGAATCAAGCCCGGCACGGGACCACCGTGCCGCACCACGCTCAAGGAGGAGCAATGAGCCAGCGCACCATCCTCGTCGTCGGGGGCACCTCCGGCATCGGCCTCGAGATCGCGAAGGAGGTCGTCGCCCGTGGGGACAAGGTCATTCTGACCGGCCGCGATCAGGAGCGTGCCGCGGCCGTCGCCGCCTCGGTCGGGCCGCACGCCCAGGGCCTCGCTGTCGACATCTCCGAGCCGGAGGCGATCGCCGAGGCGCTCAAGCCGGTCGGTGAGGTGCACGGCCTTGTGCTCGCCGCCATCGAGCGCGACGCGAACACCGTGCGCGAGTACGACATCGCCCGTGCCCGCCGCCTCGTCACCCTCAAGCTCGTCGGCTACACCGAGACCGTGCACGCGCTGCTCGACCGGCTGCCGGCCAGCCGCGAGACCGGCATTGTGCTGTTCGGCGGTCGTGCGAAGGACGCCCCGTACCCGGGCTCGACCACGGTCGCCACGATTAACGGCGGCGTCGAGGGCCTCACGCACTCGATGGCGCTCGAGCTCGCGCCGATGCGGGTCAACGGCCTGCACCCCGGCATCATCGGCGACAGCCCGTTCTGGGCCGACAAGCCCGCCGCGGTCGAGGGCTACGAGTCGCGTACGCCCGGCGGAAAGCTCGCGACCATGGGCGACGTGGTCCACGCGACGATGTTCCTGCTCGACAACCAGGGCATCTCCGGCGCGAGCCTCTACGTCGACCGCGGGTGGCGTCTCACCTGATCGGCCGCGAACTGCAGCAGCGGGGCCCGTGCGCGTGAGCGCCGGGCCCCGCCGCCGTCAGCGCTGCTGCGGCGCCAGCATCCCGCGGCGATTCGCGATGACCGCGAGGGATGCTGCGCCCGCGATGAGCGCCGCCCCGAGCGCCGCGACCGCCTGGTA
>JAIWOM010000262.1 GCA_020216895.1 Microcella sp. | reverse complement strand
AGTGCCGCGTCTCGCCCGCGCCCGCACCGTTGAGCAGCACGCGGTCGCCGACGCGCCAGCGCGGGGTCGACGAGGCGGCGACGGTGCCGACCGCGTCGATGCCGGGCACCAGGGGCGAGGTGCGCACGACGCCGCGATTGCCGGCGAAGGCGAGGGCGTCCTTGTAGTTGAGCCCGGACCACGTGACGTCGACGAGCACGTCGGCGGTCGCATCCAGGGCATCGGATGCGGGCCGCAGCGCCGCATCGTCGAGGTCGACCAGCGCGACCGCGGGGTCGCCCTCGCCGAGGGTGATCTGCCAGCCGCGGGTCATGCCCGCCAGCCTAGGCCGGTCGCCCCGCCGAGGGGGAGGGGACTAGCCGAAGAGCAGCGCGGCCTCGTCGTAGCGCTCCTGCGGAACGGTCTTGAGCGAGCCGAGCGCGGCCTCGAAGGGTACGTGCACGATCTCGGTGCCGCGCAGCGCCACCATCTCGCCCCAGCGCTGGGCGTTGACCCCCGCGATGGCGGCCATGCCGAGCCGGGTGGCGAGCACGCGGTCGAAGGCGCTCGGCGTGCCGCCGCGCTGGATGTGCCCGAGCGTGGTCGCGCGCGTCTCGATTCCGGTGCGGGCCTCGATCATGGGGGCGATGAGCTCACCGATGCCGCCCAGGCGCGGACGCCCGAAGGCGTCGAGCCCGCGCTCGGAGTGCGGCTCGTCCGCCCCGTCGAGGGTGAAGCCCTCGGCGACGACGACGAGGGGGGCCCGCCCGCGGTCGTAGGCGCTCTGCACCCACGCGCACAGCTGTTCCATGGTCGTGTTCTGCTCGGGGATGAGGATGGCGTGGGCGCCGGCCGCCATTCCCGAGTGCAGGGCGATCCAACCGACGTGACGGCCCATGACCTCGGCGACCATGCAGCGGTTGTGGGCGTCGCCCGTGGTGCGCAGGCGGTCCATCGCCTCGGTCGCGATCTGCACGGCCGTGTCGAAGCCGAAGGTGTAGTCGGTGGCGTCGAGGTCGTTGTCGACGGTCTTGGGCACGCCGACGATGCGGATGCCCGCATCCGTCAGCCGCTTCGCCGCCGCAAGGGTGCCTTCGCCGCCGATCGCGATGAGCGCGTCGAGCCCGTTCGCCGCGAACACCTCGTTGATGCGGTCGACGCCGCCGCGACCCTCGAAGGGGTTGGTGCGGCTCGTGCCCAGGATCGTGCCGCCCTGCTTCGAGATGCCCTTCACCTCGTGCCGCGTGAGCGGCAGGGTGTCGTTCTCAACGAGGCCCTTCCAGCCGTCCTTGAAGCCGACGAACTCGTGGTGGTGGACGGTCGTGCCGACGAGCACGGCCCCGCGGATCACCGCGTTGAGGCCGGGCGCGTCGCCGCCCGAGGTCAGCATTCCGATACGCATGGGTTCCATCATGGTGCGTGACGGCGGCCGGTGCGAAAACGGTTGCATACGGCGACCGCACGGATGCGGGCGCTAGCCTGACGCCCGCCCGCGCGCTCCGGCGCAGGTGAGTGAGGAGGAGCCGCCGTGACAGATCCCGCGCCCGAGGCCGGCAAGGTGAAGCGGATCCGGCACACCCCGCGGGTGCTGCTGCAGGCTTGCGACCGGGTGGGCCGGCCGCTCGACGGGGCGCCCGTGATCGAGGCGCACGCGAGCGTGCATGACGACGAGGCCAGCCGCGCCGCCCTCGAGGCCGCACTGAGCGAGAAGTACGGTGTGCAGTACGCGGCGATCCGTGCGATGAGCCGTCTGCGCGGCCGCCGCAGCCCGGGGTCGGTCGTCGTTCGACTGGAGGCCATCACCGACTAGGTGACTTCTCCTCTCCCGCCGCGACACCCCGCGGGGCTACGATGCACCCGAACGGGGTCAACCCGGCCCCCCACCCCGCAGGAGTCTTCTCATGACCGACGTTCCTCCCCCGCCGCCCGCCGCCGCCACACCCGCTCCCGCCGCCGCGCCGGTGAACCCCGGCAAGACGATGGGCATCGTCTCTCTCGTCCTGTCGATCATCGGCATCCACCTCATCGGCGTGATCCTCGGCTTCGTCGGGCTCAGCCAGTCGAAGAAGGCCGGCCAGAAGAACGGCTTCGCCATCGCCGGCATCGTGATCGGCTTCATCGGCATGGCCCTCGTGCTGCTCTTCGTGATCGCCGGCGGCGCGCTGTTCGGCAGCGTGTTCGGCGGCCTCGCGCAGGTCTGCAACGAGCTCGGCACCGGCGTCTGGGAGATCGACGGCGTCACCTACACCTGCCCGTAAGTCCTCGGGCCCGCGAACGGCGGGCGGAGCGCTCCCTCCGGAGCCTCCGCCCGCCGTTCTGCATGAGCCGGGCGCACGGTCGGCGGGGCGATCTACGCTGAGCACGTGGGTGAGGCGACACCGGATGCGGAGAGCGAGCTCGCCCTGCGCGAGCCCGTCGACCTGCCCACGACGCTGATCCTCCTCCGCCGCGGTCGCGGCGACCCGACCATGCTCACCGCCGACGGCTCGTCGGCGGTGCCCGCCGCCTGGCAGGAGGTCTGGCGCGCGCAGCGCACGCCCGAGGG
>JAIWOM010000261.1 GCA_020216895.1 Microcella sp. | reverse complement strand
CTCTGCGCCGGGCACGAGCGGCCGCGGCGCGGTCGGTCGGGGCGATCGGGCGCGAGCAGGCGCGGGGCGCTCCGCGCGAGCGACGACCCGTGCCGGCGATGGCGACCATCAGCCCGAAGAAGCCGACGATCGACAGGATCAGGATCAGGGGGAGGGTCATCGGGAGCTCCAGCACGGATTCGGGGGAACAGTGGGGCTCACCGGTTCGGGTCCGGTGTCCGCACTGTGGGGGACTCGGTTCGTCCCCCGCATCCAGTGTGCGTTTTCCGAACATCATGCGCGCGCCCCACTATGGGGGTGGGTCGCTTTCACTTTTCGGGCGCTCGGCGCCCCGCGCTCAGTCCTGGTTCGAGAAGGCGGCGTCGAACGACTGCTCGGGCAGGTCCCACAGCAGCGAGCGCACGAACTCCGCGGCCTCGGCCGCCCCGTGCAGGCGGCTCATGCCGGCGTCCTCCCACTCGATCGAGATGGGGCCGCTGTAGCCGATCGCCTTGAGCGCGCGGAAGGAGTCCTCCCACGGCACGTCGCCGTGGCCGGTGGAGACGAAGTCCCAGCCGCGCTTCGGGTCGCCCCATGCCAGGTGCGAGCCCAAGACGCCCGCGCGGCCGTTGCGCGGCCGCACCCGGGTGTCCTTGCAGTCGACGTGGTAGATGCGATCGGCGAAGTCGACGATGAAGCCGACCGGATCGATGTTCTGCCACATCATGTGCGAGGGGTCCCAGTTGAAGCCGAAGGCCTCGCGGTGGTCGATCGCCTCGAGCGAGCGCACGCTCGTCCAGTAGTCGTACGCGATCTCGCCCGGGTGCACCTCGTGGGCGAACCGCACGCCCTCGCTGTCGAAGACGTCGAGGATGGGGCTCCAGCGCCGCGCGAAGTCCTCGTAGCCGCCCTCGATGACGCTGGCCGGCACGGGCGGGAACATCGCCACGTAGGGCCAGATGCTCGAGCCGGTGAACCCGACGACCGTGTCGACGCCGAGGCGCCGGGCGGCGCGGGCGGCGAGCTTAAGGTCCTCCGCCGCACGCTGGCGCACGCCCTCCGGCTCGCCGTCGCCCCATACCCGGCTCGACAGGATCGCCTGGTGCCGGAAGTCGATCGGGTCGTCGCAGACGGCCTGCCCCGCGAGGTGGTGCGAGATCGCGTAGACCTTCAGGTTGTGGCGCTCGAGGATCTCGAGGCGGCCCCGCAGGTAGGCATCGTCCTCCACGGCGCGCTGCACGTCGAGGTGCTCGCCCGAGCAGGCGATCTCGAGCCCGTCGTAGCCCCACTGCTCGGCGAGCGTCGCCACCTCCTCCAGGGTCAGATCGGCCCACTGGCCGGTGAACAGGGTGACGGGATGCGTGGCCATGACGAGCTCCTTCGTGGGGGTCCGGGCGTCCGGTGGTTCGAGGCTAGAGGGCGATCCACTCGCCGGTGCGGGCGGAGGCGAGCACCGCATCCGTGATGCGGGCGGCGCGGACGCCGTCGGCGAAGACGGGCAAACCCTCGGGCGTCGCCCCGCGCACGGCGGCGTAGGTGTCGGCGGCGAACGCCGTGAAGGCGTCCTGGTAGCCGAGCGGGTGGCCGGGCGGCAGCACCGACAACCGGGCGGCGTCGGGGTGGAGCTCGTCGGTGTTGCGCAGGTGGCGCTCGCTCGCCGTGCGGCGACCGATCCAGAGCTCCTCAGGGCGCTCCTGCTCGAACCGCAGCGACTCGCTCGCGCCGTGCACCTCGAGCACGAGACCGTTCTTGCGCCCGGGCGCGACCTGCGACACGAGCAGGCTGACGACGGCCCCGGACGCGGTCTCGGCGAGCACGCCGGCGAGATCCTCCGTCGCGACGTGCCCCGTGGATGCCCGCTCGGGGTACACCGTGCGGGTCACCGCCTGCAACCGCACCAGACGGTCGGCCGTCACGAACTCGAGCAGGTCGCACAGGTGCGATCCGATGTCGGCGAAGGCCCGCGAGGCCCCGCCCGCCTCGGTCGAGACGCGCCAGTTGTCGTCATCGGCTGCGAGGAGCCAGTCCTGCAGGTAGGCGCCCTGCACGCTGAACAAGCGCCCGATCTGACCGCCGACGACGCGTGCCCGCGCCTCGCGCACCATGGGGTGGAAGCGGTAAACGAACGGGACGCAGGCGACCACCGCAGCCTCCTTCGCCTGCGCCTGCAGGTCGATCGCCTCGCCGACCGTCGTGGCGAGCGGCTTCTCGGTGACGACGTGCTTGCCCGCCTCAAGCACCCGCACGGTGAGCGCGTGGTGCGTGGCATTGGGGGTCACCACGTGCACCACGTCGACGCGCTCGTCGGCGAGCAGAGCATCCACGTTCTCGTAGGCGGTCTCGGCACCGATGCGCTCGGCGGCCTGCCGCGATCGCTCGGGCGTCGAGCTCGTGAGGCCGATCACCCGCGCCCCCGCGGCACGCGCGGCACGGCTGTGCACGTCGGCCATGAATCCGCCGCCGATGAGGGCGATGCCGAGCGGGGCGGTGCCGGTGGCAGCAGCGGTCATGCGGTCCTCCTGAGCGGGGGCGGGCGGGCGGGTGCGGGC
>JAIWOM010000260.1 GCA_020216895.1 Microcella sp. | reverse complement strand
GGCGGCACGACCTGGCGCGCATCCTCACTCCGACCGGAGCGCTCGTCGCATGCGGGGCGCCGCGCGGCCAGTGGCTGGGGCCGCTCGTCGGCCCGGCGTGGCTCGCGCTCGTCTCGCGGTTCTCGCGCCGCACGTACGCCTCGTTCCTCGCGAAGCGCGACACGGCCGACCTGCAGCGCCTGGCCGACTGGCTGGGGGAGGGCGCGCTGCGCGTCGTCATCGACGAGGTCTACCCGCTCGAGCGAATCGCCGAGGCGGTGGCCCACCAGCTGACCGACCACGCGCGCGGCAAGGTGCTGATCGCCGTCTCGTGAGTCGGAGGACGCCCGTACGCTGAGCGGGTGGTGGCGAACAACGCGAAGCCCGTGCTGCTCTTCGAGAGCGTCGCGGCATGGGAGCACTGGCTCGCGCAGAACCCCGAGCATCCCGGTGTTCGCCTGAAGACGCGCAAGAAGCGCTCGACCGCGCCGGGCATCACCTACGACGAGGCGCTCGAGTCGGCGCTCTGCTTCGGCTGGATCGACGGCCAGATCTACGGCCTCGACGACGACTACTCGCTGCAGGTGTTCACCCCGCGGCGGCCGCGCTCGGTCTGGTCGCAGCGCAACGTCGGTATCGTCGAGCGCCTCATTGATGCCGGGCGCATGCGGCCGGCCGGGCTCGCCCAGGTCGAGCGGGCGAAGGCCGATGGCCGGTGGGATGCCGCCTACAGCCAGAAGAACATGGTCGTGCCCACCGATCTGCAGGCGGCGCTGGATGCGGAGCCCGCGGCGGCCACCTTCGTCGCGCTCACCGCCCAGCAGCGGTTCGGCATCGTGTTCCGACTCGATGGGGTCGTGCGCCCCGAGACCCGCGCCCGCAAGCTCGCGGACTACGTCGCGGCGCTCGCCGACGGCCGCTCGCCGATCTGACAGGTTCGCGCTAGCGTGGCGCCATGAGCCCCGCCATCGCCGTTCCGACCATCAGCATCGACCGCGATCCGGCCGTCGTCGGCCGCGAGTTCGATGAGATTCTCCGCACGGTCGGCTTCTTCCAGATCGTCGACCACGGCATCGACTCCGCGGTCACCGACGCGGCGTGGAGCACCGCGCGCGCCTTCTTCGACCTGCCCCTGGAGGACAAGCTCGCGGTCGAGCGCGCGCCGGGCGGGCTGTACGGCTACTTCCCGATGCGCAGCGAGTCGCTCGCGGCCTCGCGCGGCGACGTCACGCCGGGCGACCTGAAGGAGTCGTTCAACATGGGGCCGGGCATCCGCCCCGATCACACGCCCGTCGATGACACGGAGGCCGCGATCTTCACCGCGAACCTCTGGCCCGCCGCGCTGCCCGAGCTGCAGAGCACCTGGCAGGCGTACTACGCGGCGATGAGCGGCCTCGCCGATCGCCTGATGGGGATGTTCGCTCTCGGACTCGACCTGCCCGCCGACTTCTTCTCCCGCGTCATCGACCGCAGCCCGAGCGCGCTGCGCGCCATCAACTACCCGGAGCAGACCCAGGCGCCCGAGCCCGGGCAGCTGCGCGCCGGCGCGCACACCGACTACGGAACGCTGACGATCCTCCGCCAGGAGGCCGGCCGCGCGGGTCTGGAAGTGCACGACGCGGCGACCGACTCCTGGGTGCCGATCCCGCCCGCGGAGGGTGCTCTCGTCATCAACATCGGCGACCTCATGGCCCGCTGGACGAACGACCGCTGGACGTCGACGCTGCACCGCGTCGTGAATCCGGATGCGGCGGCCGGGTCGACCGCCACCGCGAGCCAGCGCCGCCAGAGCATGCCGTTCTTCCACAACGCGAACTACGCCGCCATCGTCGAGGCGCTGCCCACCTGCGTGCCCGCGGGGGAGGCGCCCCGCTACGAGCCGGTCATGGCGGGGCCGCACCTGGCGGGCAAGACGACCCGCAGCGTCGCCGCCTCCTGACGCGCCCATCTGCCAGAGTAACTCTCATGAATGGAATCAGCGGCCTTGACGACGCCTGACCGTCGGCACCGTTCCGGCCGCCTGACTCGATAGACGCGATTTCGCAATGTGCCTCCCGCGGCACATGCCGTGGGAGGCACACGGCGAAATCCTGCGTGCACGCCCGCTTGTCGGGCCAGGAGCGGATCAGGCGAGGAGCGGACCGGGCGAGGTGTCGCCTTCGCGGGGGAGAATGGGCGGATGGACGAGCTGCTGGTGCGGGGCATCCCGGGTCTGCCCGAGATCGGGCCCGGCGACCCGCTGCCCGCGCTGATCGCCTGGGCGGCGCGCGGCGGCGGCGTCCAGCCGGGCGACATCCTCGCCGTGACGAGCAAGATCGTCAGCAAGGCCGAGGGACGCATCGTGCACGCGACCGACCGCGAGCAGGCGATCACCGATGAGACGGTGCGCGTCGTCGCGACGCGCGCCCGCGCCGACGGCGGCACGACACGCATCGTCGAGAACCGCCTCGGCCTCGTCATGGCCGCCGCGGGGGTCGACGCGAGCAACACCGTCGAGGGCACGGTGCTGCTGCTGCCGCTCGACCCCGACGCGAGCGCCGCCGCGATCCG
>JAIWOM010000259.1 GCA_020216895.1 Microcella sp. | reverse complement strand
CCGTCTTCGACCAGGCCGGGCCCGCCACCATCGAGGCGGCCCTCGCGCTCGGCGTGCCGGCCGACCGCATCAACACGATCGCCACCGACGCGAGCGCGTACGGGGTGCGGGCGGTCGGGCGGGGCCCCGTGCATCCGCCGACCCTGGATGCCCTCGCCGCGCTCGTCGCCGACGGCACCATCGACCTGCCGATCGAGGCGCGCTACCCGTTCGACGAGGTGCGTGCCGCCTTCGAGCACCTCGAGCGCGGGCACCTGCGCGGCAAGGTCGTGCTCGTCGTCGCCGAGTGAGCCTCCGGCGTCAGTTCTCGCGGGCGGTGACCGTTCCGGTGACCTCGCAGACCGCGGCGAGGGTGTTGTAGACGGTGCCGAACTTCTGCAGGTTGCGGTGCAGCAGCTCGACCCGGTGCGGCGGCTCGTCGGTCGTGAGCACGAGCTCGTACTCGATGGCGGTGAAGCGCGGCGGCACCTCCTGGCGGTGCATCGTGACCTGCACCTCCGCACTCCGGTAGGCGAACGGCAGGAGCGCGCTCGAGCGCGCCACGTTCTTGAGCAGGCACGCGGCGAACGCGCCCGCGAGCAGCTCGGCCGGTCCGGGGTGGCCGGACGGAGCATCCGGTTGCCAGCGGGTGTCGAGGAGGAGGTCATCGCTCGCGGCGAGCAAGACGGCGCTCTCGGCGTCGGCGCGGGCGTGCACGGTGAAGGCGGAGGGGGCGGCGGTCACGAGAGGCTCGATCCGAGGGCGCCGGTCACGTAGGGCACCAGCCAGATCGCCCACACCACGACGGAGAAGCGGTGGAAGCGCCGCTTCTCGTCGTCGCGGTCGCGCACGAGCACGATCACCGCCCACAGCAGGTGCACCGCCATGAGCGCGAGCGCGACGACGCCGCTCACCGCCATGATCTGGTTCAGGATGCTCGACTCGACCCCGTCCGCCCGATTCTGCTCGGCGATCAGGCTCATCAGGTATGTGCCGCTCGCGTCGGCCGCGAGCCCCAGGCCGAAGAACGCGGCGTGCCAGGGCTTCAGCGTGCGCTGCACGCGTTCGGCCCAGACGCCGACGGTGTAGAAGACGAGGGCGAGGGTGATGAGGATGATGGCGGGCAGCAGCATGCGCCCAGTCTGGAGTGTGCGGGCCGCCCCCGCGACGGGTTCGCCGCAATTCAGGACGAAGGTCCTGGCGCACTAGCCTGAGCCGCATGCTCCCCCTGCTGCGGCCCGTGCCCGCGCTCACTCCCTACGCCCTCGTCACGATCGTGCACCTGGTCGCCATCGCCGGCGGCGCGGGCGAGGTCGTCGCGGCGACCAAGCCCCTGCTGATGCCCGCGCTGCTGCTCGGCCTCGTGCTCGGCCTGCCGGTGCGCCGCTCGCGCCTGCTGCTCTGGGGTGGGCTCGCCCTCGTGTTCTCGTGGCTCGGCGACGTGCTGCTGCAGAATCCCGGCGACATCGGGTTCCTGCTCGGCACGGGCGCGTTCGGGCTCGCGCACGTCGCCTACCTCGCGCTGTACCTCGGGCCGCTGCGTACGCGGCGCGTGCCGTGGTGGGGCATCCTGGTCGGCGTCGTCTGGTGGGGCAGCATGCTCGCCGCGCTCGGCCTCTGGCTGGGAGCCCTGTTCGTGCCGGTCGCCCTGTACGGCCTCGTGCTCGGCGCGGCTGCCGTGTGCGCGCTCGCCACGCGCCCGGTCATCGGCGTCGGCGCGGCCGTCTTCCTCGTGAGCGACACGCTTCTCGCGCTCGACCGCTTCCTGCCCGGCTTCTCGGTGCTCGAGGTCGACTTGCCCATCATGCTGACCTACACCCTCGGCCAGGGCCTGATCATCGCGGGCGTCATCGCGGTGGCGCGCCACCGGGCGGGGTACGCGGATGCGGGGGCGCTGGTCCCGACGGCGGCGACGACCTCGACCGCAGCCTGACCCCTGCTAGTATCTGAAGGTTGCCGTCCAACGGCCGCGGATACAGAGAGCTACGGGCATCGGGCCCGCAGCGCCGCGCAACGAGCAGAGAAGGGGGTCCCCTCTATGGCACTGGAAGCAGACGTCAAGAAGGCGATCATCGACGAGTACGCAACCCACCCCGGTGACACCGGATCCCCCGAGGTCCAGGTCGCGATGCTGACGCGTCGCATCAAGGACCTCACGGAGCACCTGAAGCAGCACAAGCACGACCACCACTCGCGTCGTGGCCTGCTGCTGCTGGTCGGTCAGCGTCGCCGTCTGCTGGGCTACCTGGCCGACGTCGACATCGAGCGCTACCGCTCGCTGATCGAGCGCCTGGGCCTGCGCCGCTAGTCGACGACACCGCGAACTTCTTCTGCGACGGCCGCCTCCCGAGAGATCGGGGGCGGCCGTCGTGGTTTCTGCCGAAGATGCAGACGGTGTCGGATGCCCGCCGCGGCTCTGAGCGTCCGCTCAGCCGTCGCGCCGCGCATCGTGGCACCCTGAACCCATGCCCGCCCGCGCCGTCGCTGCCGCGTTGCGCCTCGTCGCGCTCATCGCCGCCGGGGCTGCAGGTGCCGCGACGCTCGCCGGCTGCGCGA
>JAIWOM010000258.1 GCA_020216895.1 Microcella sp. | reverse complement strand
AGCATCCGTCACCGGCGCGGCCACGGCGGCGAGCGCCGGCTCGGCCGGAAGCTGCGGCGTCTCGGCGATCGCCGCCATCAGGTTCTGCTTCAGCTGCGGCGAGGGGGCGACCGGCGGCACCGCCAGGCCCAGCGCGGCGCGCACGTCGGCGAACTCCTCGTCCTGCATCAGGTCGTCGTGCATCACGTCGTCGTCGCGACTCATGACGCCACCCCCAGTTCTTCGCGCAGACGGATCATGCCGTCGCGCAATCGTGTCTTCACGGTCCCCATCGGAACCCCGAGCATCTCGGAGACCTCGCTATGGCTGTACCCGCCGTAGTAGGCGAGCTCCACTGCTTGTCTCTGCAGCTCGGTCAGTCGGCCCAAGGCCCTCTCCACTCGCTCGTGCTCCAGGCGGATCTCCGCCCGTTCGGCGACCTGGTCGTACTCACGATCGAGATCGCGGATGCCCACCCGGGTGTCCCGGTCGCGCGACGACTGCGCACTGCGCACGCGGTCGATCGCCCGACGGTGGGCCATGGTGAGCATCCAGGTCACCGCTTTCCCCTTATTCGGATCGAAGCGGGCAGCGGTTTGCCAGACCTCGAGGAGGACCTCCTGGACGACCTCCTCCGACTGCGCGTGGTCCTTCAGCACGTGCCGCACGAGGCCGAGCATGCGGGGCGCGATCAGGTCGTAGAGCTCGCCGAAGGCGCGCTGGTCGCCCCCTGCCACGCGCTGGAGGAGGCGATTCGTGGTCTCGACCGTGACGTCGGCCGCGGGCGCGACGTCGTCGAGAGCGGTTTCGGAAGGCACGAGTACCAGCATCGCAGTTTCTTCCTGATCGAGAAGCACGAAACGGCCGGCGGGGCGGGGCTCGGGTCCCCTCCCCGCCGGCCGGCGGATGGTTCTGGCGACTACTGGATGCCCAGGTTCGCCGCGATGCCACCGGCCAGGGCCTGCGCGGTCATCGGCATGTGGCTCGCGGCCTCCTTGAGGAGGTCGAAGTAAGCCGGGTCGCCCGCGATGTTCGCGTCGATCGCCGCGAGCAGCGTCTCAGCGTGCATCTCGAGCTCGGCCTGCACGGCCTCGGCGGGCAGCTCGGGAACGACCGAGTTGATCAGCTGACCGAACGACACCGCGTAGGCGCCGAGGTCGGCGACGGCCTGCTCGGCGAGAGCCTCGTCACCGGTCGCCTTGCCCAGCGTGTAGTTCACGAAGAACGGGATGTGCGAGCGCCACGAGTCGAGGAAGGGCTGCTCGGCGTCCGGGTAGGCCGAGCCGACGAGTGCGGCGACCTCGACCGAGTTCTCGTCGAGAGCGGCCACGGCGGCCTGCACCTGCGGGGTGGTCAGGTCGCCGCCGTCCTGCAGCGCCTGGTCGATGGCCGCACCGGCGAGGTAGACGTGGTCGGCCAGCAGCGCGGTCAGCTGGGCGCGGAGGCCCGCGCCGTCGCTGTTGACGGTGTCGATGACGGCGGCCTCCTCCATGGGGGCCTCCGCCTCCGCCGTGGTCGAGCAGCCCGACAGGACGAGAGCGGCAGCCAGGCCGAGGCCGGCGAACGCGATGGACTTGCGCATGTGATTCCCCTTTGTGTGTGTTGGTGTGATGCGGGCCGTGCCGGTCGAGCGGCCTCTGCTCTGCGCTCCGCTAGCCCTCGACGATGACGCGAGCGTTCATCGTGAGGTGCGGCTGGCAGAAGTAGAGGTACTCCCCCGGCTCGGTGAAGGTGAACGAGAAGGTGTCCCCCTCCTGTCCCATCGGCGCGAGCGCGTGATCGAACAGGCCGTCAGCCGACTGGGTGCCCCGCAACCCGGTGCTCTCGTTCACGTCTCCCCAGGCACCCGAGGTGATCGTGTGCCCGATGGATTCGCCGTTGCGCCAGGTCACGGTGGTCCCGACGGGCACCGTGATGTCCTCCGGCATGAACCGGAGGCCGATCGTGATGACCTCGTCGGGGCCCGGCTGCAGAGCGTCCGCGCCGGACATCCCGTCGTCGACGGTCGACGTCAGCGGCGTCGGGTCGGCGATCAGCGCCGGGGTCGACCCGGTGCAGGCGGCGAGCGCGACGAGCAGCGTCGGCACGACCACGAGGGCCAGTCCGAGGCGGGCGGTGCGAGCAGTCGGTGACATGCCCTGTGTTCGGCGCCCCGGGGCGGAGGGTTTGGCGCGGATGGGCAGTATCAGCGAACTGCCAGGTTCGGGGATGCGCGGCGGGTGCGTTTCGCGGGTGGTCGGTTCGCTGGCCGGCTCGCTGAGCGGGCCGGCGTCCCCCGGAGACGCGAGAGCCGGGCCGCAGAACGCCTCTCGGCGGAAGGCCGCTCGTAGCGGCGAAAAGTGGAGCCCGGGGTTACTGCGGCCCGGCTACAGCAGTGTAACCGCGGGGGGCCGCGCGTCATTCCGCGGGCATCCATCGCGGTCACCAGCGGGCAGGGATGCTCGCCGTCAGTCGAGCGAGCCGGCGCGCTCGAGGTGGGCGCAGGCCGTGAAGTCGCGCGCCGAGGCGGCCAGTCGCGCGGCGCGGCTCGTCAGCTCGGCGGCGCGGGCGTCATCGGC
>JAIWOM010000257.1 GCA_020216895.1 Microcella sp. | reverse complement strand
GAGCCTCGATCAGTCGCGCACCCGGCTCGCCCGCGCCAAGCGCGCGATCGCTGCCGAGACCGCCGGCCGCGTGCGCTCGGGCGAGAGCCTGCTGCTCGACGTCGGATCCACCGCGCTCGCCGTCGCCCACGAGCTCGTCGCGCGGCCCGAGCTGGAGGAGCTCGTCGTCGTGACGAACGGGCTCGCCATCGCGCTCGCGCTCGAGCCGGCCATCCCGCGCTTCACGGTCGTCGTCACAGGCGGCACCGTGCGATCGCTGCAGCACTCGCTGGTCAACCCCTTGGCGACGACGCTGCTCGACGACGTGCGGGTCGACCTCGCGATCCTGGGCGCGACCGGCGTCGACGCCGTGGCCGGGGTGACGAACGTCAACCTGCCGGAGGCCGAGGTGAAGCGCCGCATGGTCGCCTGCGCGGCCCGCCGCATCCTCGCCGCCGACGCCTCGAAGCTCGGCACGGTGCACCTGGGGCGGGTGTGCGGCATCGACGTGCTCGACGAGCTGATCACCGACGACACGGCGACGGATGCGGCGCTCGAGCCCCTGCGCTCGGCCGGGCTGCGCATCACGACCGTGACGCCACGCCGCGCGTAGCATGACCGCATGACCACCACGCACCAGCCGGCGCCCCCCACCGGTGAGCAGTACCGCCTGCGCCACGACGGCGCCCACGGGCCCGTCGAGGCCGTCGTCACCTCGGTCGCCGCCGCGCTGCGGCACCTCACCGTCGACGGTCAGGCCCTCGTGCAGGGCTTCGACGAGAGCGCCGCGCCGCCCTTCGGCTGCGGCATCGTGCTCGTCCCATGGCCGAACCGTGTGCGCGACGGCCGGTGGGTGCACCGGGATGCAGTGCTGCAGCTCGACCTCACCGAGGTCGACCGCACCAACGCCATCCACGGGCTGCTGCGCAACACCCCGTACCAGCTGGTCGAGAAGAGCGACGACGCCGTGACCCTCGGCGCCGCCGTCGTGCCGCAGCACGGCTGGCCCTTCCACCTCTGGACCACCGTCGAGTACCGGCTCACCGGCAACGGCGTCACCGTGACGCACAGCGTCACGAACCTCGGCGCCGAGCCCGCGCCCTACGCGGTCGGCACCCACCCGTTCATCCGGGTCGGCGACCACCCGGTCGACGACCTCACCCTCACCGCCCAGACCGTCGAGCACGTCATCGTCGACGACCGCCTCAACCCGGTCGGCATGGAGCCGGCCGAGGGCGGCTGGGATCTGCGCGAGGGCCGCCGCGTCGGCGCGCTCGCTCTCGACGACGCCTTCCGGGTCGAGCCCGACGCCGACGGGATGATCCGCACCGTGCTCGCCGCGCCCGACGGCACCGAGACCGAGGTGTGGCAAGAGGCCGACTGGGAGTGGCTGCAGCTGTTCATCACCCGGATCTTCCCGACGGCCGAGGGCCCCGTCACGGCGATCGCCGTCGAACCGATGACCGCGCCGGCCGACGCGCTCAACTCGGGGGTGGGCCTGCGCTGGATCGAGCCGGGCGCCTCGTGGTCGGGCAGCTGGGGAATCTGCCGCCCGGCCTGAGTCGAGCATCCCGCAGCACCGCGAATGCCCGCGAACGGGGGGTGAACGCGGGGCTGTACGACGGCGCGCGCACCTGATTGGATGAGCGCGGAGAGTGGGGGATGCTCTCCGCGTGACGCACGCATGCATTCGACAGGGGGGTCGGCCATGGCCGTTGCACCGAAGACCGTGGTGATGATCGTGGGGGGCGTGTTGCTCGTCGGCGGCGCCTTCGCCGCTGCTCCCGCGATCGGCGCGCTCGTCGACCAGTCGGCGGCGCCCGGAGCGACGGTCGCGGGCGGTCCCGTCGAGTTCCCGGTCAACGAGAACGGCGAGACCTACGGCAGCGCGATCAACGATCGCGTGCCCGACCTCATCGTGGCGCGCGCGGAGGGGGGCAAGCTCGGCTACGTGCGGGTCAGCGAGCTCGAGTTCACCCGCAACCTCGTGCGCTCCGACCCCGACGCGAACGCCGTCTACAACATCGACGTCTACGAGTCGGACGGCACGACGACCATCGGCACCTTCCGGGTGCGCGACGACACCCCGGCTCCGCGGGACGGCCTCGACAACTAGCGCGATAGCGCGGACGGGTGACGTGGGCCCCGTCGGGCTCGAACCGACGACCCGCGGATTAAAAGTCCGCTGCTCTGCCAACTGAGCTAGAGGCCCGCGACCAATCTACCGCCCGGCACCGTTCAGCGCCGCGGGCTACCGTGGAGGAGTGACCGACCGCCCCCGCCGCCCCGTGCGCCTGCCGAGCGCGGCCTTCGAGGTGAACGAGGGCGGGCTCGATCCGGCGGTCACGCTGCGCATCGCCCACGACTCGGCCCGCGCGCTCGTGCACCGGGTGCGGGCGAGCGACGACCCCGATCTGGTCGAGCGCATGGTCGCGTTCACCGATGAGCACGGCCTCGACACGCTCGCCGAGCTGTGGTCGCGCGCCGGCGCCCGCACTCTGCCGGGAGCGCTCTGGCGGCTGTCGCTGCTGCGGGCGCTCATCCGCTCGGACCCGCCGGGGGTCGCCCTGCTGTTCCAGCGCGGCAGCGAG
>JAIWOM010000256.1 GCA_020216895.1 Microcella sp. | reverse complement strand
TCGCCGAGTCGGGGCCGCGCTCCGCCGACGACATGCGCCGCGTCGCCGAGGTGGCCGTCGCCGAGCTCGAGCACGAGCACGCGCAGCTGCTGGGCATCATCGCCAACCGCGCCGACCCGGAGGCGCTCGACGCCATCACCGCGGCGGTGCAGACGGTGGCGCCCGAGGCGCTCGTGGCGAGCATCCCGGAGGACCCGTACCTGATCGCGCCGACCGTCGACGCCGTCGTGCACGCGGTGGGCGGCACCGTCGTGCGCGGCGACCCCGCGCTGCTGCAGCGGGAGGTGCTCGGCGCCGTCGTGGCCGGCATGAGCATGGAGAACGTGCTGCCGCGCCTCACCGAGGGCGCGGTCGTGCTGATCCCGGGCGACCGCAGCGAGGTGCTGCTGGCCGTGCTCATGGCGCACACCAGCGAGACGTTCCCGAGCCTGGCGGCGATCATCCTGTACGGCGGGTTCGAGACCCCGGATGCGGTGCAGAGCCTCGTCGACGGCCTCGACCCGAGCCTGCCGATCGTGCGGGCCGAGTCGGGCACCTACGACACCGTCCGCGCGATCATGAGCGCCCGCGGCCGGCTCGCCGCCGACAGCCAGCGCAAGTACGACACAGCCCTCGCGCTGTGGGAGCGCCACATCGACGCCGAGGCCCTCATGAACCGGCTCGACGTGACGCGGGCGGGGGCCGTGACGCCCCTCATGTTCGAGTTCGACCTGCTCGAGCGCGCCCGGGCCGATCGCAAGCGCATCGTGCTGCCGGAGGGCGACGACGACCGCGTGCTGCGCGCGGCCGGCACGCTGCTGCAGCGCGGCGTGTGCGACCTGACGATCCTCGGGGACGAGCAGGCCGTGCGGGCCCGCGCCGCCGAGCTCGGGCTCGACCTCGCGGGGGCGAGCATCCTGTCGCCGTTCGATGAGGACCACCGGCACCGCTTCGCCGAGGAGTACGCGCGGCTGCGGGCCCACAAGGGCGTCAGCTACGAGACCGCGCGCGACGTCGTCACCGACGTCAGCTACTTCGGCACGATGATGGTGCACCTCGGCCTCGCCGACGGCATGGTGTCGGGGGCGGCGCACACGACCGCGCACACGATCCGCCCCAGCTTCGAGATCATCAAGACCGACCCCGGCGTCTCGGTCGTGTCGAGCGTGTTCTTCATGTGCCTCGCCGACCGCGTGCTCGTCTACGGCGACTGCGCGGTGATCCCCGACCCGACGGCCGAGCAGCTGGCCGACATCGCCATCTCGTCGGCGGCAACCGCCGCGCAGTTCGCGATCGAGCCGCGCGTCGCGATGCTGTCGTACTCGACCGGCGACTCGGGCGCGGGTGACGACGTCGAGAAGGTGCGCGCCGCCACACAGCTCGTGCGCGAGCGGGCGCCCGAGCTGCTCGTCGACGGGCCCATGCAGTACGACGCGGCGGCCGAGCCGAGCGTCGCCGCCTCCAAGATGCCGGGCTCGCCCGTCGCCGGCCGGGCGACCGTCTTCGTATTCCCCGACCTCAACACCGGCAACAACACTTATAAGGCAGTGCAGCGCTCGGCGGGCGCCGTCGCCGTCGGGCCGGTGCTGCAGGGCCTGCGCAAGCCCGTCAACGACCTCAGCCGCGGAGCACTCGTCAGCGACATCGTCAACACGGTCGCCATCACGGCGATCCAGGCGCAGCGCACACCCCCGCCGCCGACCATGCCGATCTCGACCATCGGGGGCACCGCGCTCGCCGAGGGCACCGCCTGATGCGGGTCTTCGTCGTCAACTCGGGGTCGAGCTCGATCAAGTACCAGCTCATCGACGTCGCGACCGAGCAGGTCGTGCTGGCGGGCCTGCTCGAGCGCATCGGGCAGCGCGATGGAGACGCCTCCGATCACGACGCGGGCATGCGCCTCGTGCTCGAGCGCCTCGGCGCCGAAGCGGCGAGCATCGCCGCGGTCGGGCACCGGGTCGTGCACGGCGGCGAGGTTTTCACGGCTCCCGTCGTGATCGACGCGCAGGTCGAGGAGGGCATCCGCGCGGTCAGCGCGCTCGCCCCCCTGCACAATCCGGCGAACCTGGCCGGCATCGTCGCCGCGCGGCGGGCCCTCCCGGCGGTTCCGCACGTCGCCGTGTTCGACACCGCCTTCCACCAGACGATGCCGGAGGCCGCGGCGACCTACGCGATCGACCGGGCGGTGGCGGCACAGCACGGGGTGCGGCGCTACGGCTTCCACGGCACGAGCCACCAGTACGTCGCGGGGCGGGCGGCGGCTCTGCTCGGCCGGCCGCTCGAACAGCTGAAGCTCATCGTGCTCCACCTCGGCAACGGCGCCTCGGCGACCGCGATCGACGGCGGCCGCTCGATCGACACCTCGATGGGGCTCACGCCGCTCGCCGGGCTCGTCATGGGCACGCGCTCGGGCGACCTCGACCCCGGCGCGCTGCTGCACCTGCTGCGCGCGGGGCTCACGGCCTACGAGCTCGATGCTCTGCTCAACAGCCGCAGCGGGCTGCTCGGCCTCGCCGGGTCGTCCGACATGCGCGACGTGCGCGCCGCCGCCGAGGCGGGCGATGCGGATGCGGAGCGCGCCCTCGCCGTCT
>JAIWOM010000255.1 GCA_020216895.1 Microcella sp. | reverse complement strand
CGTCGCGCCCGCTCCCGCGCCGCAGACCGTCGCTCCGCGGCCCTCGGTGACCACCTCGGTCGCGTCGCCGGTCAGCGTGGCCAGCCCGGTCAGCCTCGACGATTGACCCCTGCGGCCCGGGCCGCCGGCTCTCAGACCAGCCGGTAGCCCATCCCGCGCACTGTCTCGATGCGGTCGGCGCCGATCTTGCCGCGCAGGTAGCGCACGTACACGTCGACGACGTTCGATCCGGGGTCGAAGTCGAAGCCCCAGACCCGACTGAGCAGCTGCTCGCGCGAGAGTACCTGGTCGGGATGCCGCAGGAACTGCTCGGCGAGGGCGAACTCGCGGGCCGACAGGTCGATGGTCCGCTCGCCGACGGTCACCCGCCGGGTGCGCAGGTCGAGCGCGACCTCGCCGTGCCGCAGAACGGTCTCGGCGACGGTCTGCTGGCCCGACTCGCGCAGGCGCAGACGGATGCGGGCCACGAGCTCGTCGAACTTGAACGGCTTCGGCAGGTAGTCGTTGGCCCCGCCGTCGAGGCCCGCGACCGTGTCGTCGGTGCTCGTGCGCGCGGTCAGCATGATGATCGGCATGGTCTCGCCGGCGGCGCGGAGGCGCGCGAGCACCTCGAAGCCGTCGATGCCGGGCAGCCCCACGTCGAGCAGCACGAGGTCGAACGACCCGGTCGCCACGTAGTCGAGCGCGTCGAGCCCGTTGCCGACGACGGTCGGAGTGTAGCCCGCCGCGGCGAGCCCCTTCTCGATGAACGATGAGATGCGTGCCTCGTCCTCGACGATCAGGATGCTCGTCATCGGTCCTCCGTGCTGCTCGATATCGCGCTCGGCGCGGTGCTGGTGATCGTGGGCGTGTTCGCCGTCGGGGCCTCCTCGTCCTCGGGGAAGCCCGGGGCGGGCGGCGGGGGCGGCGGCGCGGCCGCCTCGACGGTCGGCACGACGATGCCGAACCGCGATCCGCTGGAGGACGAGTCGAGGCTCACGTACCCGCCGTGGGCCCGGGCGATGGCCGCGACGATCGGCAGACCGAGCCCCGAGCCTGCGATGCCGCGGCCGGTGTCGGCGCGTCCGAAGCGCTCGAAGATGCGCTTCTCCGCACCCGCGGGGATCCCCGGGCCCTCGTCGGCCACCCACAGCTCGACCGAGCCGCTGTAGGCCGTGCTGCCCACGCGCACCGTCGTGCCCTCGGGGGCGTACTTCGCCGCGTTGTCGGCGAGCTGCAGCCAGGCCTGCGTGATTCGCGAGGTCGAGAGCGGCGCGACGGCGGTGGCGGTCTCGCTCAGCACCCAGGTCTTGCCCGGGATCGCCTGCATCTTGGCGAACACCTGCGCGGTGAGGTCGCCGACATCGACCGGCTCGACCACGACGCGGGTCTCGACCCGGGCGAGGGCGTCGATGTCGTTGACCAGCTCGGCCATGCGGTCGAGCTCGTCGATGGCGAGCTCGCGCACCGAGCGCACGTCGTCGGGGGCCGTCGGATCGAGCAGCTCGAGGTGCCCGCGCACGATCGTGATGGGGGTCTTCAGCTCGTGTCGAACGTCGTCGAGCAGCTGGCGCTGGCTGGTGAGGGCCTCGTCGATGCGGTCGAGCATCGCGTTGACGGTCTCGGTGAGCGTCGAGACGTCGTCGCGGCCGGTGACCGGGATGCGCTCGCCGAGGTCCTGCGCCGTGATGCGCGAGGCCGTCTCGGCGAGGGTGCGCAGGGGGGAGAGCAGTCGCCCGGCGACGAACCAGCCGATGACGCCGATGGCGCCGAGCGAGGCGAGGGCGAGCCCGGCGTAGGTCAGGAAGGCGCCGCTCACCTCGTCGATGGCGCGCTGGGCGTCGATGGCGGTGACGAACACGCCGACCGCGGGGTCGTCCGGGATCGTCACCGGCACCGCCACGTAGCGCAGGGTGCCGACCGTGGTGATCGCCGTCCCGAGCGTCACCTGCCCGCCGGAGGCTTCCTCCCAGGCGCGGGTCATGAACGCGGGGTCGTCCTCGAGGTCGAAGGCGGTGTCGACGCCCGGCAGCAGCCGAACCTCCCCGTCGATGAGGGCCACGCTGCTTTCGTGCCGCCCGGGCACGATCCGCGAGAGGATCCCGTTGAGGGCATCCAGTACAGAGGTCGGAACGGTGCCCGTCTCGGTCGGCTCGGTCGATCCGCCGGTCGACTCGCCGGTCGCCCCGCCCTCGTCGGTGCTCGCCGCGGGCGCGCTGGTGCCGGTCACGATGCCGCGGGCGGCCTCGACCGTGGCCAGCAGGTCGGCGTCGAGACCCGCGATCGTGCGGTCGCGCTGGACGAGGTAGGCGGTCACGCCGGAGACGGTCATCCCGAGGGCGGTGACGATGAGGATCACCGCGAGGATCCGCGAGCGCACGGAGATGCGGCGGAGCCCGGTGCGCGTCATGGGTCCATTATCGGCGGCCGTTCGCTGGGCGGGGCCCGGATGAGAACACTCTCACCGGCGGGTGCCGGGGGCGAGCCGCGCCAGCTCGCGCAGGTCGACCGCCTCGTCGACCTCGAGGGCGAGGTGCCCCTCGTGCTGGCGCAGGGTGCCGCGCACGAGCACGAACCGCGCGGCGAGGCGGTCGCGCAGGGCGCG
>JAIWOM010000254.1 GCA_020216895.1 Microcella sp. | reverse complement strand
CCCGCTAGCCATCGCCCTCGGCCGCGGCGGCCGGGTCACCGGCGCTGGGCGCGCCCACGGCCCGGAACAGCAGCATCGACGCGGGGCCGACCGAAAGCTGCTCGCCGGGCGCGTGCACGGGCTCGTGCGCGTCGAGGCGATCGCGGGCGCTGTCCCAGAGCAGCGTGTAGGCGTCGACGCCCTCGTGGGCGGGCAGCGTCACCTCGACGGCCTCCTCGAGACCGTGCACGATGAGCAGGATGCGGTTGAACGGCTCGAACTCGGGCGTCGACGCGGCCAGGTACTGCAGGGTGCGCTCGGCGGGCGAATCCCAGTCCTCCATCGTCATGGCGTTGCCGTCGTTGTTGTACCAGTCCATCTGGGTGGCGCTCGGCACCGTCTCGCCCCAGCGGCCGTAGCGCACGGGCCGCAGCGCCGGGTTCTCGCGCCGCAGCTGCAGCAGGCGCCGCACGACCCGGCGCAGGTCGTGCTGCCAGCCCTCGAGATGCCAGTCGATCCAGGTCAGCTCGCTGTCGTGGCAGTAGGCGTTGTTGTTGCCGCGCTGCGTGCGCCCGATCTCGTCACCCGCGGTGAGCATCGGCATTCCCGCGCTCAGCAGCAGCGTGCCGAGCAGGTTGCGCATCGCCTTGCGGCGATCGGTCGTGATGTCGGGGTCGTCGGTCGCGCCCTCGACGCCGAAGTTGTACGAGCGGTTGTTGTCGGTGCCGTCGCGGTTCTCCTCGCCGTTGCCCGCGTTGTGCTTCGTGTCGTAGGCCGTGAGGTCGGCGAGGGTGAAGCCGTCGTGGGCGGTGATGAAGTTCACGCTGGCGAGCGGGCCGCGCTCCTCGGCGAAGACGTGCGCGCTGCCGGTCATACGACGGGCGAGGGATCCGATGCCTTCCGGCGCGGTGCCGTGCGAGCGCGCCGCACCGAGGTCGGTGAGCCAGAACGCGCGCGCCCGATCGCGGAACCCGTCGTTCCACTCGTGGTACCCGGCCGGGAACCGGCCGACCTGCCAGCCGCCCATCCCGACGTCCCACGGCTCGGCGATCATGGTGACGCCCTGCAGTGCCGGGTCGTCGAGGATCGCGCGGAGCAGCGGGTGCTCCGGGTCGAACTCGGCAGCGGCATCCCGCCCCAGCGTCGCCATCAGGTCGAAGCGGAACCCGTCGATCTGCACCTCGTTGGCCCAGTAGCGCAGCGAGTCGAGCACGAGCCGCTGCGCGACCGGCTGCGAGAAGTCGATCGTGTTTCCGCAGCCCGTCGTGTCGATGTACCGGCCGTCGTCGGTCTGCCGGTACCAGGTGGCCGCGTCGAGCCCGCGGAAGCTCGTGGTCGGACCGTCCGGGCCCTCCTCGGCGGTGTGGTTGTAGACGACGTCGAGCACGACCTCGAGGCCGGCCTCGTGCAGCAGCTTGACCATCCCCTTCACCTCGCGCAGCACGGCGCCCGTGCCGCCGGTCTGTGCGGAACGCGTGGCGTAGGCGGCGTGCGGGGTGAAGTAGTTGAGCGTGTTGTAGCCCCAGTAGTTGACGAGCCCCTGGCCCTGCAGGCGCTGCTCGCTGACGAACTGGTGCATGGGCAGCAGCTCGACGGTCGTCACACCGAGGTCGAGCAGGTAGTCGATGGTGGCCGGGTGGGCGAGGCCGGCGTAGGTGCCGCGCAGCTCCTCCGGCAGCTCGGGCGCGAGCTTCGTGAGCCCCTTCACGTGCGCCTCGTAGAGCACGACGCGGTCGCGCGGCACGCGGGGCTTGGTGACGCCTCCCCACTCGAAGGAGTCGTCCTGCACATACGCGCGCCAGCCGCCGTCGGGGGTGCGCGCCAGCCCGCGGGCGTAGGGGTCGAGCAGCAGCCGCTCGCGGTCAAAGGCGTGCCGCGGACCCTCCGGCCCGTCGGCGCGCAGCGCGTAGCGGGCGCCGGGGCGGAGGGCGGGGGTGCTCGCCTGCCAGATGCCGTCGCCGACCGGCTCGAGGTCGATGGTCTCCGCCACCCAGGTCGGGTCGTCGTCGCTGAACAGGCACAGCTCGATGGCGGTGGCGTGGGCGCTGAAGACGCGCAGGTGACCGACCCCGTCGCTGAGGTGCACGCCCAGACGGTCGAGAGGATCGTTCACGGGCATGCGTCTTAGGCTAGGTCACCGCGGGGGAGGGAGCCGTTCATGATCTACCTGGACCACGCCGCCACCTCGCCGATGCCGGCCGCCGTGCGCTCGGCCTATCTGGCCGCGCTCGAGGTCGTCGGCAATCCCTCGTCGATCCACTCGGCCGGGCAGCGCGCCCGCGCGCTCGTCGACGACGCCCGCGCCCGCATCGCCGCGACCCTCGGCGTCGACCCCATCGAGGTCACGTTCACGGGTGGCGGTACCGAGGCGGTCAATCTGGCCATCAAGGGGTTGTACTGGATGCGGAACGCGGGCTCAGCGCTGCCCAGGCCGCGCATCCTCGTGCCGCGCACCGAGCACCACGCCGCCCTCGACGCCGTCGAGTGGCTCGCCGCTCACGAGGGCGCCGAGCCGGTCTGGCTCGAGGTCGACGCGCTCGGCGCGCTGCGGCTCGATGGGCTGGCCGAGGCCCTTGGCGACGGCTCGGGCGTCGCCCTGCTGTCGATGCTC
>JAIWOM010000253.1 GCA_020216895.1 Microcella sp. | reverse complement strand
CTCGCCGATGCCTGCGTGCGGCTCGGCGTGCCGCTGCGCGTCGGGCCCGCATCCCTGCGCCCGATCGCCGCCCACGCCCCGATCGCCGGTCCGGCCATGCCGGTGACGCACGCTGGGAGCGTCGACGTGTTCCTCGAAGCGATCAACGATGCGCCGACCGGAGCGGTACTCGTCGTCGACAACGGCGGCCGCGATGACGAGGCCTGCGTCGGCGATCTCGTCACCCTGGAGGCCCGCGAGGCAGGACTCGCGGCCATCATCATCTGGGGCCGCCACCGCGATACGGCGCAGCTGATCGAGATTGGTCTGCCCGTGCACAGCCGCGGCGCCCTCCCGCCGGGACCGCGCCGGGTTCCGCCCGCCGGGCGCTCGATGCGCACGGCATGGCTCGACGGCGTCGAGGTGACGGCGGATGACGTCGTCGCGGCCGACGACGACGGGGTGCTGATCATCCCGGCCGCCGACTGGCCGCGCGTCGCCGACGCCGCACGAGGCATCCAGCAGGTCGAGCTCGCCCAAGCAGAACGGATACGGGCCGGCGCCAGCCTGCGCACCCAGCTCGACTTCTCGGACTATCGAGCCCGGCAGGCGGCCGAGCCCGACCTCAGCCTGCGGCGCTACCTCGCCGAGCGCGGCGGCGCGATCGAGGTCTGAGCCCGCACAGGATGCTCGGCTCGGGGCAGCGTTAGCGCGGCAGGTTCGCCTCGATCAGCGCGATGATCTCGGGCGCGTCCGGCTGCACGTTCGGGCGGAAGCGGTGCACCTCGCCGTTCGGCAGCACGAGGAACTTCTCGAAGTTCCAGGCGACCGGGCCGGCGAGCCCGTGGCTGTCCTTCGTCTCGACGAGCTGCGCGTAGAGAGGGTGGCGCTTCTTGCCGTTGACCTTCGTCTTCTCGGTCATCGGGAACGTGACGCCCCAGGTCGTGCTGCAGTACTGCGCGATCTTCTTCTCGCTCGACAGCTCCTGCAGGAACTGGTTCGAGGGCACACCGAGCACGGTGAAGCCGCGATCGCCGTAGGTCTTCTGCAGCTGCTCGAGCGTCTCGTACTGCGGCGCGAGACCGCAGCGCGACGCGACGTTGACGACCATGACGACCCGATCGGCGAACTCGGCGAAGGTCGTCTCGCGGCCGTCGATCATCGTGAGCGGGGCATCCAGCAGAACGGTCATGGGGCCACCGTACGCCGGAGGCCTCCACCCACCCTGAGCGTCAGCGCTGTTCTCACTGAACGCGCTCGGGGCGCAGGTCGAGCCGGCGCAGCAGCTGCGCGTTCAGCGCGACCACCACGGTGGAGGCCGACATCAGCAGCGCCCCGACCGACATCGGCAGGATGAACCCGAGGGGGGCCAGGATGCCCGCCGCGAGCGGCACGGAGAGCAGGTTGTAGCCCGCCGCCCACCAGAGGTTTTGCTGCATCTTGCGGTAGCTCGCGCGCGACAGCTCGATCACCGAGAGCACCGAGCGCGGGTCGTCGCTGGCGAGGATCACGCCGGCCGAGCCGATGGCCACGTCCGTGCCCGCGCCGATCGCGATGCCGACGTCGGCCGCGGCGAGCGCCGGAGCATCGTTGACGCCGTCACCGACCATCGCGACGGTGAGCCCCTCGGCCTGCAGCTCGGCCACCTTCGCGGCCTTGTGCTCGGGCCGCACTCCCGCGAACACGCGGTCGATGCCGAGCTCGCGGGCGACCGACTGCGCGACCGCTTCCGCATCGCCGGTGATCATCACCACGGTGATGCCGCGGGCGTGGAGGGCCTCGACGGCCTGCCGCGACTCGGCGCGGATCTCGTCCGCGAGCGCGAGCGCCCCGACGACCTCCTCGTCGACCAGCACGTGCAGGATGATCGCACCCTCCTCGCGCCAGGCGTCCGCGACGGGCAGCTCGACGGCATCGTGGCGAGCGAGCATCGCCGGCCCCCCGACGCTCACCGTGCGCCCGGCGACGCGAGCGGTCACGCCGGTCGCGGGGCTCGACGTGAAGTCGGTCGCCGTCGGGATGCTCAGCCCGCGCCCCTCGGCGGCCCGCACGATCGCGCGCGCCAGGGGGTGCTCGCTGTCCGCCTCCGCCGCGGCGGCCAGGGCCAGGAGCTCGTCGGCATCGTGGTCGCCCGACGGCTCGACGGCGGTCACGGTGGGCGCTCCCTTGGTGAGGGTGCCGGTCTTGTCGAACAGCACGGCGCTCACGGTGCGCATGCGCTCGAGCGCCAGGCGGTCCTTGACCAGCACGCCGCCGCGGGCCGCGCGCTCAGTGGCGATCGACACGACGAGCGGGATCGCGAGGCCGAGCGCGTGGGGGCACGCGATGACGAGCACGGTGATGGTGCGGATCACCGCGTCCCCGGGCATCCCGACCGCGAACCAGACGATGGCCGTGATGGCCGCCGCCCCGAGGGCGAACCAGAACAGCCAGGCTGCGGCGATGTCGGCCAGCCGCTGCGCACGCGACGACGAGGCCTGGGCCTCCGCGACGAGGCGACGGATGCCCGCGAGCGCTGTGTCGTCGCCGACCGCCGCGACGCGCACCCGCACGCCCGAGTCGGTCGCCACCGTTCCCGCCACCACCGTGTCGCCGGTCGCCCGGCGGACGGTGCGG
>JAIWOM010000252.1 GCA_020216895.1 Microcella sp. | reverse complement strand
ATCTCCCCGTCGGCCGGCACCCGGGCACCCGGGCGCACGACGACGACGTCACCGACGCGCAGCGCGCTCGGCGCGACCGTCTCGATGCCGCCGGCGGTGACGCGCTCGGCCTCGTCGGGCAGCAGGGCCGCGAGGGCGTCGAGCGCGTTGGTCGTCTGCGCCAGCGAGCGCATCTCGATCCAGTGGCCGAGCAGCATGATCACGACCAGCAGGGCGAGCTCCCACCAGAAGTCGAGCTCGTGCGGCAGCACTCCGAGGCTGGCACCCATGCTCGCGACGAAGGCGGTCGTGATGGCGAGGCCGATCAGCAGCATCATGCCGGGGCGACGGCTGCGCAGCTCGTCGACCGCCCCCGTCAGGAAGGGCCGGCCGCCCCACACGAAGATGACGGTGCCGAGCACGGGGGAGATCCACTCGATGCCCGGGATCGCCGGGAGCTCATAGCCGAGCACCATGGCGAACATGCCGCTGAACGCGACCACCGGGATCGCGAGGAGCAGGTTCCACCAGAAGAGGCGGCGGAAGATCGCGAGGTGGTCGCCGTGACCGGCATGACCGGCGTGACCGTGGTGCGCGCCCTGGTCGTGATGGCCGTGTTCGTGGCCGCCGTGGCCGTCGTGCGCGCCGTGATCGAGCTCCGGCGCCTCGTGGGCACCGTGCTCGTGGGAGGTGTGCGTCTCGTTCATGACGCCCACGGTAATACCCCCCCTGGGTATTGTCAATGGTCGGCGCGAACGACGAAGCGGCGGAGGGCATCCCTCCGCCGCTTCGATCGGTGCGTGCCGCTGCTAGTGCCGCGAGGCCGACTCCTGCTCCACCTCGTCGACCTCCGCGCCGCCGTCCTTCCGGGTTTTCAGCAGGCTGGCGATCGTCGCCACGGTGATCGTCGTCGCGATGAAGCCGAGCGAGAACCAGATCGGGATCTCCGGGATCCACTTCACCGGCTCGCCGCCGTTGATGAACGGCAGCTCGTTCACCTTGAGCGCGTGCGAGATCAGCTTGATGCCGATGAACGACAGGATGACCGCCAGGCCCTGAGCGAGGTAGACGAGGCGCTCGAGCAGGCCACCGATGAGGAAGTACAGCTGGCGCAGGCCCATGAGGGCGAAGGCGTTCGCGGTGAAGACGATGTACGCCTCCTCCGTCAGGCCGTAGATGGCCGGGATCGAGTCGACCGCGAAGATGAGGTCGACGAAGCCGACCGCCACGATCACCAGGAGCATCGGGGTGAAGAACCGCTTGCCGTCGATCTTCACCGAGAGCTTGTCGCCGTGGTACTTGTCGACGAACAGCAGGTGCCGGCGTGCGAACTTCACGATGCGCAGATTCTCGGGGTCGTTGTCGTGCGAGGCGAACGCCTGGCGGTACGCGAGCACCAGCAGCAGGGCACCGAAGATGTAGAAGATCCACGAGAAGTTCGCGATGAGAGTGGCGCCGACGGCGATGAAGATGCCGCGCATGATGAGCGCGATCGCGATGCCGATCAGCAGGACCTTCTGCTGGTACATCTTGGGCACCGCGAACGCTGACATGACGAGCAGGAAGACGAAGAGATTGTCGACCGACAGCGCCTTCTCGGTGAGGTAGCCGGCGAAGTACTCGCCGCCGAACTGCCACCCCGACACGATCCCGATGCCGACGCCGAACAGCAGCGCCAGAGCGATGTAGAACGCCGACCACTTGGCCGATTCGGCGATGGTCGGCTCGTGCGGCTTGCGCACGTGGGCGTAGAACTCCCAGATGAAGAACGCGACGGTGACGGCGATCGTGATGATCCAGATGAGGGGTGTAACACCCATGACGGCTCCTTGGGCAGGGGTGGGCTGACCAAGGTCTTGTCCGCCGCCGTGCCGTGGTGACCGGTCCGGTGAGGCAAGCCGCCCGGGGTGCGATGGCGCGCCCGTACTGACGAGTCGGCTTCGAAGGACTACTCCCCTTGAAGTGACTAAGAATACCGGTAATCCTGGTCGTCTTCTGTGCATGCGGTGCGGGTGGGCCGAACAGCGCCCGCCGAACTAGGCTGGTCGCCCCGAGCGGAAGGAGCCGGACATGCGCGCGATCGTCATGACCGAGACGGGCGGGCCCGAGGTGCTGCGGGCGGTGGATGCTGCGCCGCCGACCCCCGCCCCCGGCGAGGTTCTCGTGCGCACGCACGCCGCCGGGCTCAACTTCATCGAGATCTACCAGCGCTCCGGCGGCTACCGCGTGCCGCTGCCCTTCACCCCGGGTGCGGAGGGAGCCGGCATCGTGGAGGCGCTCGGCGAGGGCGTCACGAGCCTGCAGGTGGGCGACCGCGTGTGCACGGCCGAGGCGACCGGAACCTACGCCGAACTGTTCACGGTGCCGGCCGAGCGCGCGGTCGTGGTGCCCGAGGGCATCGGGCTCGACGTCGCCGCGGCCCTGCCGCTGCAGGGGCTGACCGCGCACTACCTGGCGACCGCGGCGGCGCATCCGAAGCCCGGCGAGACGGTGCTCGTGCACGCCGGCGCCGGCGGGGTCGGCCTGCTGCTCACCAAGGTGCTCGTCGCCCGCGGGGTGCGGGTGATCACGACGACCTCCGATGACGAGAAGGCCGCACTGAGCCGCGCGGCGGGCG
>JAIWOM010000013.1 GCA_020216895.1 Microcella sp. | reverse complement strand
TCGACGCGGCGTCGCCCAGCCCGAGAGCGGCTGGCGGCTCGGCGACGATGAAGTACGAGCCCGCGGTCGGGCTGATGGTGAAGCCGGCGTCGACGAGCCCGGCGGCGAGCAGGTCGCGCCGGTGCTGCAGGGTGGCCTGCAGGGCGGCGAAGGTGTCGTCGGGCATCCGGAGGCCGGTCGCGACCGCGCCCTGGAACGGCGCACCGTTCACGTAGGTGAGCCACTGCTTGACGCCGATGACCGCCTCGATGAGCGCGGCCGGACCCGTGACCCAGCCGATCTTCCAACCGGTGACGGCGAAGGTCTTGGCAGCGCTCGAGATCGTCAGGGTACGGTCAGCGGCCCCCGGATAGGTCGCGACGGGCACGTGGCGGCCACCGTCGTAGACGAGGTGCTCGTAGACCTCGTCGCTGACGATGACCGCGTCGTGGCGGGCGGCGAGAGCGATGATGCGCTCGACGTGCTCGGCGGCGAGTATCGAGCCGGTCGGGTTGTGCGGCGAGTTCAGCACGATGACGCGCGTGCGGTCGGTGATGGCCGCGTCGATCGCGGTGGCGCTGGGCTGGAATCCGGGCTCGCTCAGCGGGATCGTGACGTGCCGAGCGCCGGCGAGCCCGGTGACGGCCGCGTAGGCGTCGTAGAACGGTTCGAGCGTGACGACGTCGTCGCCGGGGCCGGCGAGGGCGAGGAGGCTCGCCGCGAGCGCCTCGGTCGCGCCAGCGGTGACCAGCACCTCGCGCTCGGGGTCGAGGGTCAGGCCGTAGAAGCGCTGCTGGTGCTCCGCGATCGCGTGGCGCAGGTCGGCGATGCCGCGCCCCGGAGGGTACTGGTTGACGCCGGCCTCGATCGCCGCGACCGCGGCCTCGAGCACGGCGGCGGGCGCACCATCGTCGGGGAATCCCTGGCCGAGGTTGATGGCGCCGTGCTCGGCGGCCAGCGCCGACATCTCGGCGAAGATCGTCGGCCGCGCGGTGTCGTCGTCGTCGAGCAGTCCCGCCGCGCGGGCGGCGCGCATCCACGGCCGGTCGGCAGCGGCCCCGTCGACTGTCATGGCGCCAGCGTAGCCGGGGGATCGTTCGCCCCCGAAAGGTGAAACATCACGGGCAGTTGTCGCAATGCGTACATCCCTCCATGTCCCCCATTTGGCGAACATTGACGCAAAGCGCACACTGGAGAACCGGAGCACCTCGCGACGGACAGCTCACCTACCCGAACCCGGAGTCGACGCACCGTGACCAACCACTCTCCCGAGCGTGAAGCACAGCCATGATGCCGCTCGCCTACGAGAAGTGGCACGCGCTGACCGATGGCGGCGATTCGCATCCCGTCTTCCGTGCACTGCACGCTGCCCGGCTCGATAGCTTCCTCGCCGACAGCCAAGACGACGGCGTCATGGTCATCGATGCCGAGGGCGTCATTGTCGACGGCAACCTCGCGCTCAGCCGTCGAACCGGATACAGCCGGAGTGAGCTCCTCGGCCGACCGATGGTCGATGTCGTCGTGCCTGCCCAACGTCGCCGAATCCGGGCAGCGATCGACGACATGCTCGCGGGCGACGGGGTGCGGGCGCGTGCCGACGGCATCAAGCGCTCGGGCGAGCCGTGTGACCTCGCGATCACCTTCGTGCCGCTCTTCGACGACGATCGCACCGTCGTCGGGGCCCTCGTTATCACGCAGAACCTCAGCGAAGCATCCGAGGCCGAGCGCGACCGCCAGCGCGACACTGCCCTGTTGGAACTCGCGAGCCGGGTCGCCGGAGTGGTGGGCTGGACACTGGACCTCGCGACCGGTGCACTCGGCTGGTCCGGGGAGCTTCCTGAACTGCGCGGGCGCACACCGCATGATCTCGTCTCACTCACGGCCATGCTCAACAGGGCGGACGCAGCCCGCCTGGCGCGCTCGCTGGAGCGGTGCGCCCGGGAGCAGCGCACCCTCGACATCACGGTTGCGCTCGTCCTGGAAAGAGGACGCACCCCTGCAGCGGGCCCATTGCTCCCCGGCGGTGCCTCCACGGGCACCGAACGTCACCTGCGGCTCGTCGGACGCGTCTCCTCCAGCTCGCCCGACGGAAACCGCGTCATGAGCGGTGCCGCGCACGATGTGACTGCGGTTGTCGTCGAGCAGCGGCAGCGCGTCGCCGTCGAGGAGCTGCTGTCGAGCACGGTCAACGCCATGACCGACGGCTTCGCGGTCATCGATGAGCAATGGCACGTGAGCTTCGTCAACGACCGGATGGTCGAGTTTGTCGGCCGCGACCGCGCCGCCATCATCGGCGAGTCGCTGTGGACCGTGATGCCCGAGATCGTCGGGAGCGAGTTCGAGCGACCGTTCCGCGATGCGGTCGAACAGTCGTCGACCGTGCAGGCGCGGGGCTGGTGGGCCGAGCGCGGCATCTGGATCGACGTCACGGCGTACCCGACCGGCCAGGGCCTCGCCGTGCACCTGCGCGATATCACGGAGACCGAGCTGGCGCGGCAGGCCTACGAGAAGGCGCAGGAGGAGCTGGCCACCCTGGGTGGACTTCTCGACATCTCGAGGGATGCCATCATCGTGCGCGATCTCGAGCACCGCATCCGCTACGCCAATGCTGGCGCGATCGCTCTCTACGGCTGGGATGCCGACACCGTGATCGGCGCCACTGCAGACCAGCTGCTCAACGTCGATCGCGAACGGCGCGCGCAGGCGACCGAGGCCGTCCTCGCCCATGGTCACTGGTCCGGCCACATCGCGGTGCGAACCCACGACGGCCGCGATCTCATCATCGCCTCGCGTTGGCAGCTCATGCGCGACGAGTCCGGTGCGCCGGAGTCGATCCTGTCGGTGAGCGTCGACGTCACTGAGGAGCTCGCTCGTGAGGAGGCCCTGCGTCGGGCGGAGCGCCTCGAGTCGCTCGGCACCTTCGCCGGCGGTATCGCGCACGACCTGAACAACGTGCTGACGCCCATCACCCTGGCGGCGCAGCTGCTCCGGCAGACGCTGGCGGGCAGCCCCGAGGCAGACACTGCCGAGATGATCGAGACGGCCGCCCGGCGCGGGGCGGGGATGGTGCGGCAGGTGCTCACCTTCGCGCGCGGGGTCGAGAGCGGCACCGACCGCGTCGACGTCGTGGCGCTCCTTGCCGAGCTCGAGCGCATGGTTGGCGAGACCCTTGCCGACGGCGTCGCGCTCACGGTCACGCCTCCGCCCGCGGGCACCGTCGTCATCGGTGACGCCACGCAGCTTCTGCAGGTTCTCGCGAATCTGATCAGCAACGCCAACGATGCCATCACGGCGCCCGGCACGATCATGGTGGATGCGCGCCTCGAACCGCGGGAGGACGCCAGCGGCCGCTCTCTGGTCGTCGATATCGTCGACACCGGGCACGGCATGAGCCCCGACGTCATGGCCCGCCTGTGGGAGCCGTTCTTCACCACCAAACCCGTCGGCAAGGGCACCGGGCTCGGCCTGCCCATGGTCGCGGCGATCATCCGCGCCCACGGCGGCTCGATCGACGTCGACAGTGACGGTCGCACGGGCTCGCGATTCACGCTCACGCTGCCGGTCGATGAGGTGGCGGCGCCTTCCACCCCGATCGCGGTCGATGCCGAGTCCGCGCGCGGCGACGGCCGCACAGTGCTCGTCGTCGATGACGAACCGGCGATCCGTGGGCTCGTGCGCCAGCTGCTCGTCGACCACGGGTATCGCGTCGTCGTCGCCTCCAGCGGCGACGAGGCGCAGCGTCAACTGGCGGCCGCTCCACCGGTCGATGTGGTGCTCAGCGATGTCACGATGGCCGACGGCGACGGTGTCGACCTCGTCCGATGGCTGATGGTGACGGGAGCATCCCAGCCGGTCGTGCTGATGAGCGGCCGCGAGGATGCCGGATCGATCCCCGAGGAGGTGCGCGCGCGATGCTCCGGATTCCTCGTCAAGCCGCTCACCACGTCGGCGTTGCTCACGGCACTGCACACCGCTTTCGACCGCGACCCGAGAGGAGTCCGCGCATGACCGATCGTTCGCCTAGCTGCTGGCGGATCCTCGTCGTCGACGACGACGCGCTCATCGCCGCTCTTGTCGGTGACGGGTTGCGCCTTCATGGTCATGACGTTGTCGTCTCCTCGTCGCCCGACGAGGCGCGACTTGTGCTCGGCGATGTCGATCCGCACCTGCTGATCTGCGATCTCAACTTCACCGACGGACAGTCGGGTGCTGCGTTCATCAGCGAGGTACGGGGGCAGCGCCCCTGGGTCGCCTGCGTCGTGCTGTCGAACCACCGGTCTCCTGAACTCGCCGTCGCCGACGGAAACCTGTTGCCGAAGGATGTCGTCTACCTCGTGAAGTCGATGGTGCGGTCGGTCGACCAGATTGTCGATGCTGTTCACGCGGCTATGACCGGCTCTGAGCTTGAAGCGTCAGAGCACGATGATGAGGCGGTCATCATCATCAATGCGGCCCAGGCGCAGGTGCTGCGGATGCTCGCCGCTGGCGCGACGACGCGGGCCCTCGCCGAGGCGCGCGGCACCTCGGTGCGCGCCGCCGAGAGCCTTCTTGTCCGTCTGTACGCCGTGCTCGGCCTTGACACCAGCCGCGACTCCAACCCGCGGGTCGAGGCGATTCGGCTCTGGCAGTCTGGCCGTATCCGCGTGCGCAGTTCCAGCAGGGGGGAGGCCAGTCTTGTATCGTGACCGCCTGACCCAGAACCGCTCGCGCGAGCTCGTCGCGGCATTCCTCGATGATTTTCTCGCGCAACGCGGGTGGTGGGCTGCGCGCGCTGCCTGGGTCGATGAGCGCGGTATGGTCATCGATCCCTGGCGGGTGTCCGATGCGGCACCTTCCGCCCTTGACCCCTTGCGCCGGCACACCGACCCGGTCGACCCCGTCGACCCGGGGACGGAACGGTATCCCGCTCCCGCGATCGTCCCGGTGTCAGAGGTGCGCTGCACGCGCGCCATCGCTGACGACTTCGCCGCCGCCGGTGTGGACGAGCTGATCGTTGTCGATGTCGCCGGGGTCGGACCGTTCGACCTCCGTCTGGTCTTCGCGGTCGATTCGACCCAGCGCCGTTCACCCGACGGCATCGAGGCGCTGCGCACCGGCGCGGCGCTGCTGCCGACCCTGATCCGGCAGGAAGGGGAGCGCGACGCCTTGCGGCTCGGAGCCCTGCGCGACCCGTTGACCGGGCTTCTCAATCGCGCTGGGCTCGAGGAACTGGCTGCTCAGCGGCCGACCGGGTCTCAGCTGCGAGCCGTTGTCTACCTCGACCTCGACGGGTTCAAGGCCGTCAATGATGCGCACGGTCATGGTGCTGGAGACGAGGTGCTGGTCGGGGCCGCACAGCGGCTCATCGCCCAAGTGCGACCCCATGACCTCGTTGCCCGACTCGGCGGTGATGAGTTCGTCATCGTCGCCGAACAGGTTCTCGACGAGGCCTCGGTGGTGTCGCTGTCGCAGCGGGTCATCGGCGCCGTCTCGCACGACCTCGTGCTCGAGTCGGGCGCGGTCGTGGCCGTCGCCGCGAGCGCCGGCGTCGCGCTGTGGCCGGAGGGCGAGACCCTCGAATCGATCATCGCGACCGCCGACGGTCTCATGTACGAAGCCAAGCGCATCGGCGGCGGCATCGCCATGCAGGATGCCGGCGGGCGTATTCTCGTCCGCGACCCGCTCGACGGCCGCGCGGTTCCTGAAGAGGTCGAGCGCGGACGTGCCCCCGTACGTGCACTGCCGCTCGTGCCGCTCAGCGATGCCGTCGACGCCGGCGCGCACGTGGTGCTGCGCGGAGAGCTCTGCACGGCCCACGCTGGGGAGGCGGCCGACACGGTTCTCGATGCACTGCGAGGGATCGACCGCGAGCGCCCCGCCGTGCTCGTCCTCGAACCGCGCGGCCGCGGGTGGGCCCGCGATGGTGTCCTGGCTGAGCTCGTCGATGCGCTGCGCGAGCGGCAGCCCGCATCCAGCATCACGCTGCTCGTCGATGCCCAGCCCTCGTCCCTCGAACTTCGACTGGTGGCGGACGAGCTGCGGGCGCTCGGTCTCGTCACCGTTGCGCTCGGTGGTATCGGTGCCGGACACGCCGGCGACCTGCGGATGATCGCGCAGGTCGCCCCGACCCTTCTCTGTCTTGACCACGAGGCCGTGCTGAACCTCACCCGTACCAGCCCCGCCGGCCTGGTCGCCCGACTCGCCGCGGCTCTGGCTGAGACCGCCGCCGCCCCGCTGGTGATCGTCGAACCCTCCGCCGAGATCTCTGACGACACCCTTCGCGCGTGGGGTGCAAGTGCGGTCGTGCGGGCTCTCGACCCCGGCTGACCCGACCCGCCGTTCCCGCCGTCCGAACCCGAGAAGAGAGTTACGCCGATGATTTCCTCCCTCCGCCTCATGGCCGCCACGACCGTCGTCGCCCTGGCACTCGTCGGGTGCACCTCGAACGCCGAGCCAGCGCCAGAGCCGTCGAGCGAGAGCGCCTACGGCGGTTTCGCCGTCGACCCACCCGCGACCGATGAGGTTGTGCTGACGATCGAGGGCGGCACGACCGTTGACTTCACCTACGGTGAATTGCAGGATCTCGCAACCGTCGAGATCGACATCGTCGAGCCGTTCGTCGAGGAGCAGCAGAGCTTCACGGGGGTGCCGCTCGCCGACCTGCTGTCCGCCGCCGGCATTGCGGCGGACGCCCGCATTGAGACGATTGCCCTCAATGATTACCGGTACGCCGATACGGTCGCTCAGTGGACTGAGAACGGTGCTCTCCTTGCCGTTCTCCGCGATGGTGAGCTCATACCGATGGACCAGGGCGGGCCGATCCGCATCGTGTTCGCCGCCGACTCTCCCGCTTTCGATCTGCTCGACGCGTGGAACTGGAGCCTCCGCACGATCGCCGTGGTCGACTAGGGGATCACATGGAATCCGGGGGCGGAGAGAACACGGTGTCGGGCAGGCGACTTCTCGGTCTGAAGCGGCGGCAGTACGGGTTGCTGGCCGTTCTCATGGCCGCGGTCGTGGCACTCTTCCTGACCTCCGTCATCTCGGTAGCGGCACACGATGACGAACTGCATGGCCTGTACAGCGAGGAGGCCGACGGCACGGCGATGACCTTCGTGCAGAGGGAGTCGTTCGGGCTCATCATCGAACTCGACCGGTGGTCGCGCGGCGATGCCACGGCGCGAGACGTTCAGATTGCGCGCGCCCTGCTGGGTCAGCGCTTGCAGGTGCGCACAGCGTCCGACGTCACAACGTATGAGCTGACCGACGAGCCTTTCCGTGCGAGCCTTGCCGCGATGGATGACCTCGTCCGCTCGCTCGATGATGCCGCCGTCGAGGAACGGGTCGATCAGCGCCGCGCAGCAGACGATGTCGTGGACGCGTTCGAGGTGCGCACGCGCGAACTCAGCACGGTCTTCCAGGAAATCACCCGTACACGTGCGGCCGAGGCCATCAACCGTCGAGCGATCACCGAGCAGACCCAGGCGCTCCTCGCGGGAGTCATCATCCTGCTCGGTGTGGGGCTGGCAGGGTGGATCGCGACCGACCTCCGGTCCACGTATCGCGATGCCTCTGAGAGGCTGCGGGCCGAGACGGCCCGACTCGATCAGGCTCGTCGCCGGCTCGAATTCCGCCAGCGCCTCGCTGACCATTCCGGAGCCTGGAGTCAGTCCGTGACAGCGGGGGTCGACGCTCCCACCATTGTGCGCACCGCGCTCGCCGATCTGGAGGAGCTCATGCCCGGTCTGATCGTGCGCGTCGTGGACAACGCCCATGGTCCGGTGCGCATCGAGCGTGCTCATGACGAACTTCCGTCCGCCCTCGCGGCGAATGCAGAAGACGCGGATGTCCGCGTGATCGACGATGACGATGTTCTCGCCGCCATCGACCGCGTCAACGAAATCCTGAACCTCGTGCACGTGCGCGATCACCAAGAGCAGGCCCTCGACCGGGCTCGTCGGTTCGACCCTCTCACTCAGCTCCCCAAGCGCGAGCACCTGCAGCCCGCGGTGGCGAACGCGACTGACCGGGCTCACCGCAGCCGATCACGTCGTGTGGTGACACTTGCCCTCGTCGACATCAATCGGTTCGCCGACTTCAACCTCGCCTACGGTGCGGCTGAGGGTGATCGCCTCCTCGTCACTGTCGCGCGCACCCTCGTGCAGCACAGTCGTCCCGGAGGGGACGTACTGCGGCTTTCCGCCGACGAGTTCGCAGTTGTCGGCACCCATGCGACCTCTGCTGCTGCCGAGCAAGCCATCGCGAAGCTTTCGGCCGCGCTCTCCCGCACGTACGAGGTTGCGGGCGAGCAGGTGGCCGTATCGGCGACGATCGGTGCCGTCATCGACGGGGCGACAGACCAGCAGCCGGATGCCCTCGTGCAGCGCGCCGCCGCGGCACTCGCTGCGGCGCAGGCGACCGAGCCGCGACCGGCCGTGCGGTACTTCATCGCCGACCGAGACGCTCACCTGCTCGACGCGATGCGCGAGGAGTCGGCACTGCGTTCGGCGCTCCGCTCGGGGGAGTTCGTCACCCATGTGCAGCCGATCATCGACCTCGAATCGGGGGCGATCGCGGCGTGCGAGGCTCTGGTGCGCTGGAACAGGCCCGGAGTTGGGCTCGTGCGCCCGGACGAGTTCCTGCCCGCGATCGCGCGTGCGGGGCTGACGGTCGAGCTCGGGTGGCAGATCATCGACGGAACGCTGACGGCCTGGGGTACTGAGCGGGCCGCGGCCGAGGGCGCACTCGACGGGCTTGCGGTGTCGATCAATCTCGACGCCGCCCAGCTGGCGGTTCCGACGCTCTCCGACTACCTGGTCAACGCCGCTGAACGCAATGGTCTCCCCCTGACCTCTCTCGTGGTCGAGGTGACGGAGCACGCGCTGCTCGTCGGGGAGGGGGCGCTCACCCAACTGGAGAAGCTCCGGGCGCGCGGCGTGCGCGTTGCCCTTGACGACTTCGGCACCGGGTATTCGAGTCTCGCGCAGGCGAACGCGCTGCCGCTCGACGTGCTGAAGCTCGACCGCAGCTTCCTGCCCGACCCGCAGCTCGACGCTCAGCAGTCGGCGATCATCCGCGACATCGTGTCCATCGCGAACACCCTCGGCTTGGCGGTGACGGCGGAGGGGATCGAGACGGAGGAGCTCGCCGAGCAGTTGCGCAACCTGGGCGTGCACTACGGCCAGGGGTGGTGGGCGGCCAAGGCGATGCCGATCGATGAGCTCCCGACGTGGGCGGCAAGCAGAGCGGCGATGCTCAGCGGCCGCTGACGGGCACTCTCGAGCTGCGCAGCGACTGCGACCGTGCGCGCTCCCGTGACCCCGGGGTGTGCACGACAGCCCCGTAGCGCGCGAGCCAGGCCGTGTGACTCCAGTCGGCGACACCGCCGACGCGCAGGAGCCCTCCGCTGACGGCGGTGACGTTGCGAACCTGGAGCTGGCCGCTCACGCGCTCTCCGCGGTCGAGCATCAGCTCGATCGGCACCCGCTGGTTCAGCGCAACGTCTGCCGAGCGGGTGAGGAAGGCCGCCCCGCCGATGCTGACGTCGACGCAGGTCGAGTCGCTCGCCCCGATTATCGCCGTGAGGTTCACCGGCACGCGGGGAGCCCGCCGCGTCCACACCCGGTTGCGGGCCTGGTACGGCTCGACCACGTAGCAGTGCTCGCTCACAGAGTCGCGCGATGCGTCGTCGTGCCAGACGACCGGTCCGCCGATGCGCAGGCGCGCGCCCGAGGGTCCGACGGCAGCGCGAGAGGTGATGGTCAACACGCCGCGCGCCGTCGCGGGCCCACCCGTGACCGAACGGCATTCGACCTCGAGCTCGACGGAGGTCGCGAACTCGGCGGCGGCGCGGTCGACCACCACGGCAGCGCCGCGCTGGTGCAGATCGACACACTGCCCGACGAGGCCCTCGACGCGCGCGGGCAAGGAGACGGGAAAGCGCCACAGTGTGCGGTGCTGGCGGCGACGGTGCGCGCGCACCGCCAGCTGCACCGTCACCGCGATATCGAGCACGCTGAAGACGCTGATCACCGCGAACGCCCCGAGTGATAGCGGCGGTAGTACGGCGGGCCCGCCCAGCGCGATCACCACCGTGTCGACTCCGCGCGCGATAAGCACCGCGAGAAGGATGAGGGCGACGATGAGCGGCAGGCGCACGAAGCGCACGGCCTCCCAGCCGCCGAGGTCAGGCTCGTTCTTCGGGGTGACGTGGAAGCGCATCGGGCGCCGGGTGATCAGCGCCGGCAGGGCGCGCAGGTGCGGCTCGAGCGACAGCATCAGCGAGCGCACGCCTTCGACCCGCCCGGTCACCCCCCGATGCAGCGCGGTGGCGGTAAGACCCGCGATGAGCATCCAGACCGCCCAGAAGGCGACGCCCTCGATGCCGGGCATCGCGACGGGAACGAGTCCGTACGCGCCGACGAGCACGACATAGACGGCAAATGTCAGGCGTTGCACCGGAGTCAGGTAGTGCAGGAGGGTGCCCACGTACGAGAGTTTCTGCGAAGCGCTCACGCCTCGCCCGAAGGGCATGCGAAGCCGCCAGTGGAAGGCGGAGAGCGTGCCCTCGGCCCAGCGGGCGCGTTGAACCGTGTACGCAGCCAGGTTGTCCGGCGCGAGCCCCTGGACCAGATGCTCGTTGTGGTACAGCAGGGTGTATCCGGCTTTCTGGAGCAGCAGGGAGGTCTCGAAGTCCTCCGTCGAGGTCACCGTCGCGATGCCGCCAACCTCGCGCAGCGCGCTGAGCCGGATGACGGCTGCCGAGCCGCACCAGAAGACCGATCGCAGGCGGTTGCGGCCGGGAAGCAGCACGTCGAAGAACAGCGACTGCTCGTGTCGGCCCGACTCGTGGTGCATGACGGAGTTGTGATTGCGGAACGAGTGTGCGGACTGCACGAGCGCCACACGATCGTCGGCGAAGTAGCCGGTCATCGCTTCGAGGATGTCGGGCGCGGCGACATGGTCGGCATCGAGCACGAGCAGCAGCTCACCCTGAAGCCGGGGCAATACGGCGTTGATGTTGCCCGCCTTGGCGTGAGCGTTGTCGGGCCGGGTGACGTAGACCGCGCCGAGGCGCTCGGCGAGGGCACGCATCTCGGGGCGACGTCCGTCATCGCAGAGGTAGACGGTGGTGCGACCGCGCACGGCGAGCGCCCCGATGAGGGTCGGCTCGACGATGTCGAGCTCTTCGTTGTAGGTCGCGATGACGATGTCGACGGTCGTGTCGAGCGCGGGCGGCCGCGGCGTCGGGGGCAGTCGCCAGGTCTCGACGACCATGATGACGAAGCTGGCATACCCGACGGCCTCGGCTGCGAGTAGCGGCCAGAACAGCCAGGGGTCCACCCCGGTCGACGTCACGATCACCCTCCACACGAGGTACGTCGCACCGAGGACCGTGGCAACGGCCGCGAGCGCGCGGGCCACCCCGTCGTGGCGCTGGAACCAGCTGCCGAGCCGAACGGAGGTGCGCGTTACCGAGGACGGGATGGGGGCGTAGGGCCCCGACACGACGGTTCCGCGCGGGATCATCGGTTGCGTCCTTCCGACGTCGCCGTCGGGCCACGCTGGCCGTGATGCGAACGACTCAACCATGGTCGCGCTTTCACGAAGCCCGTTCGAAATCGCCCGCTCGTCCACTGACGCAATGCGAACAGCGCACGTGTCGGCTGTTTGCCCGTTCTGCCCGTCACCCTCACTCTGGTACTGGCACGCCGCCCCTCCATCCCCCCCAGAGCGGGTCGTGCGGTGCCGGCGGCCGGTTGTTTCTCGGCCGGCCGCCGGCGCATCCACACGAGCGTGCCGGCTGCACACGATGTTCGAGGAGACCACGATGGACACCACCACCAGCTCGATCGACTGGATCAACGCGGGAACGACGTCGTCGGTGGACGCGCTCGTGCTGCGTTTCTCGGTCGTTCTGAATGGCCTCTATGAGCACGTGGGTAGTGCCGGAGGATCGTGGTTCCTCGTCGATGTCGCTGGCCGTCTCGTGGACTGCGGTGCTGACGGCGCCGCACCGCTGCTCGGCGCCCCCGTCACGCGCCTGGCCGGAGGGCTCGCGGCGGCCGAGATCGAGTCGGCGTGGCACCAGGTGCTCAACGGACGTACTCAGACCGTATGGCCGTGGCACGGCGGTCGTGCCAAGGCGGCTGTCCGATCGATCGAGCTTCACCCCCTGCGCGACACCCTCAGCGACGCTCGCCCGATCATCGGAGCCCTCGTGGTCATGGTCGACGCGACGTCGAGCGCACTGCGGCTCTCGACGGCCGCCTAGCCCTCGCTCTTCGGCAGGGTCAGCCGCGTCGCCCAGTCGTAGAAGACCGTCTTGCCGGGCGTCGTGTCGTCGACATCGGCGTCGACCCCGCGCGAGAGCAGCGTCGAGAGCCCGTCGATGATGAGGCCCAGGTCGTCGTGCGGTGCCGTGAGGGCCAGACCCGCTGAGCAGACCGACAGGATGCTCGAGATCTGCCGCGAGTCGACATCGGCCCGCACCATGCCGGCCGACTGCAGCGCCTCGATGAGCTCGCCCCGGATACCGATGGTGGGCGTGTAGGTGTAGCTGCTCGAGTTGCGCATGATCGAGTTCAGCGCCTCGCGGTCGATCACGAACAGCGTCTTCGCGAGCGGCCGCTCGTACACCGCGCTGAGGATGTACGTGTACATGCGCGAGAGCAGCCCGCCCCGCGGGTCGCGCTCGATGTTCTCGACGATGAGGCCGTACATGCCGTGGAACTCGCGGTTGAGCATCGCGACCATCGCGTCGTTCGCGCTCGGGAACATCTCCTCGACCTGCTCGACGGTGAGACCGGCGCGCAGGGCGATCGACGGCAGCGAGACCGCCGCGTAGCCGTCGTTCCGGATGATGTCGCTGGCGGCGTCGAGGATCGTCTCGACGTCGGTCAGGCGGGACTGCGTCATTGAAGGTGCCCCCGGGTGGTGGTGGGAGGGTGGTCACGTCAGTGTAGGCGGCCACCAGACGATTCTGTGCACCCCGTATTCGGGGGACGGCCCTCGGGGTACAGAACGGCCTCCGGGGCAGCGTGGAGACGGTGTGGACAACGGGCACGGGATGCGCGCTCGACCCCTACCGTCGGTGCAATGCCGCGCCGTCTCCGCCTCGCCGTCGCCCCGCTCGTGCTGCTCATCGCGACCCTCACCGCCTGCGCAGAGCCGACCCGCCTCCCGCCCCCGGAGGAGCCCGCGGCGCGCGCGCCGCTCTTCGCCTCCGACGAGGAGGCGCTCGCCGCCGCGACGGAGGCGTACGAGGAGTACCTCGCTGTGTCGAATGCGGTGTTCGCCAAACCGCCCCGCGACATTGATCGCTTGCTTGAAGTGGCAACTCCGGAGTTCGTCGAGGCGGAAAGGTCGATAGCCGAACGATTCGACGCAAACAACTGGACAGTAGCGGGTGGCACAGAGCTTGTAACTGCAGAGCTACAGCAGTGGTTTCGTGAGCCTTCAGGTTTGACCTATTTGGTCGCATACATGTGTGTCGATGTATCGACTGCACGGATTCTGGACGAAGCAGGTCAAGACGTAACGCCGGTTGGGCGGCCGAACAACGTCACTCTTGAGGTCACTATGCGCGGCTCCTCAGTAGGTGAGTTCATGCTTGAGAAGAGCGAGCTTTGGCAAGAAGTCAGCGCGTGCGACTAGTAGCCGTTGTCGTGGTGGCCGCGACGATTGTCTGCTCACCGCTCTCTGCGTATGCGAACCCGGGCGATCAGTGTGCGGGAGCTGGGCTCCTGGAGGGCTGCCCGAACGTCGGCGGCAGCATCGAGGGTGACAGCGCGCTGCTGAACGGCGATCTCACGCTCGTCGGCGCGCCGGGCGGCTCCGCGGGCGGCTCCGGTGGCTCGGCTCCCGGGGGCGGCAACGGCGCCGGCTCCCCGCTGCCTCCGATGCCGTGCGAGGAGGTCTTCGCGGGGCTCTGCTACGGCGAGGGCCAGGACAAGCCGGGCGACGGCACGGCGAGTCCGAGCATCCCGCCCCTGACGCTCAGCGACGTCGCCGCCTTCCGGCCGCAGGCGCCGCGGCAGTCGATGCAGCCGGACGGCTGGATGGTCGTCGGGCTGCCCACCAACATCTACGCGCGCACCGGAACGCACATCGTCTCGGGCACCCTGCTGGGCTCGCCTGCCGACGTGCGCTTCACGCCCGTCGGGTATCGCTGGCGCTACGGAGATAGCTCGGCGGCGCGCCTCGCCACGCCGGGCGCGACCTGGCAAGCGCTCGGTCTGCGCGAGTTCGACGCCACCCCCACGAGTCACGTCTATCGTGCACCCGGCACCTACGTGATCGAGCTCGACGTCGAGTTCACCGCCGAGTACCGCTTCGCCGGCGGGGCGTGGTGGGCACTCTCGGGGGTGCTCGTCGTGCCCGCCAACGACCTCGTCGCCGTCGCCGGCTCAGCAGTCACCGTGCTCGTCGATCGCGACTGCGCCACGGCGCCGCACGGTCCGGGCTGCTGACCAAGGGAGGGTTGAGCGAAGGGTCGGATGCCACCAAGTCGCGGCAAATAGAATGCACAGGTTTGCGGAGGACGCTGACAGCGGCGAAAGGAGCCCTCCCATGACCACCAGCCCCGAGAACCCCGCGGTGCCGGAGCCCGACGTCGACCCCGTTTCGGCCGACACCCCCGCGCCGACACCGCCCGCCGCCGAGCCCAGTGCATCCGAGCCGACCGCCGCGCCCGCTGAGCCCGTTCCCGCCGCCGAGCCTGCTCCTGCCCT
>JAIWOM010000251.1 GCA_020216895.1 Microcella sp. | reverse complement strand
GACGCGGCGCCTCGCCCTGCCCGAGGTCGGCGGCGACGCAGTCGCGTACGCTGAGCCTTCGACGGAGGGGATCCGCGCGGCCCTGGTCGCCCTGCTCCACGACGAGGCCGCGCGGTACGAGCTGGGCCAGCGCGGAGTCGCGCGCGCGGCCCGCTTTACCTGGAGCGCCGCCGCGGCCGCGCACCGCGCGGTCTACGAGAGCGTGAGCAGGAGGGGAGGCAGTGATGGCCGCAGCTGAGTACGGCGACGGCATCGGCGTTGTCGTCGTCACCTACTCCCCCGGCGTCGAGCTCGACGCCTTCGTCGCCTCGCTCGACGCGGCGACGGCGACCCCCCTGCCCGTGGTGCTGAGCGACAACGGCTCGACCGACGGCGCGCCTCAACGGGTGGCCGCCGCTCGTCCGGGCACGCGGCTGATCGTGGACGAGACGAACCCCGGCTACGGGGCGGCCGTCAACGCCGGAGCGGCCGTGCTCGGACCGGAGATCGGGTGGGTGCTGGTCTGCAACAGCGACCTGACCGTACGGCCCGGGGCGATCGAGCGGCTGGCGGAGGTCATCCGCGCGGACGACAGCATCGGCGTGGTCGGCCCGCTGATCCGCAATGACGACGGCAGCGTCTACCCCTCGGCCCGGCGCCTGCCGTCGTTCCGCGACGGCATCGGCCATGCGGTTCTCGCCGACCGGTGGCCGGGCAATCCGTGGACGCGTCGCTACCGCCAGGAGGAGCTCGGGCTCGCCACCGAGCCGACCGCGACCGGCTGGGTCTCGGGGGCCTGCTTCCTGGTACGACGCAGCGCCTTCGACGCGATCGGCGGCTTCGACGAGGGCTTCTTCATGTACTTCGAAGACGTCGATCTGGGCAAGCGGATGCTCGAGGCCGGCTACAGCAGCGTCTACGTGCCCGATGCCGAGGTGGTGCACATCGGCGGAAGCTCGACGTCGCAGCACTCCGAGCGCATGCTGCGCGCGCACCACGAGAGCGCCTACCGCTACCTGGCGAAGAAGTATCCGCAGTGGTTCATGCGCCCCGCCCTGCTCGTCGCCCGCTGGGGCCTGCAGCTGCGCCTGCGCAGCGAGCTGCGGCGCACGGCCCGGTGACCGAGCCGCGGGCTGGCGCCCTCGATTGGAATCATGCCAGTCTGGGCATGACGCCCGCCCCGCACCAGGAAGCAGGTCGACGATGACTCCCAGCGCCCCGTCCACCCCCGCACCGGCCGCCGAGCCGCGGTACGGCGTGCTCGGCTGGATCGCCGCGTTCGCGCGGGCGCTGGTGGCGCTTCCGAGCTTCCGCCGTCACATGGCGCTGGTCGAGGCGTCGGTGAACCAGCAGATGCGGGCCCTCGAGGGCCGGCTCGACGCGCTGGAGCAACAGGCCGGCACGGTCCGCGCGGGCGCTCCATCAACGCAGCCGCGGGGCACGGAGGATCCTCTCTCGGTCGCGGTCTCGTTGCGCGAACTCGGGCGCCGCGTGAGCGCGCTCGAGGGCGAGCAGACGCCCTCCGGGGGCTGACGCGATGAGCGCGCCCCGAGTCTCCATCGTCATCAACACGCTGAACCGGGTGGAGTCGCTGCCGACCACCCTGGAGTCGCTGCAATGGGTCGCGTACCCTGGCGAGTTCGAGGTCGTGGTCGTCAACGGCCCGTCGACCGACGGCACCGACGCGGTGCTCGCCGCGTGGGCCGACCGCGTGGTGGTCGAGCGCTGCCCCGTGGCGAACCTCGGGGTGTCGCGCAACCTCGGCATCGCGGCCGCGAGCGGGGAGGTCGTGGCGTTCATCGACGACGACGCCGTTCCCGAGCCGGAGTGGCTGCGCGAGCTGATCGCCGCCTTCGACGACCCGGCGGTCGGAGCGGCGGGCGGCTTCGTGATCGACCACACCGGGGTGGGCTACCAGAGCACGTTCGCGCTCTTCAATCGGCTGGCGGACCCAGTGGCGTCGCCCAACGCGGCCAGCCCGGAACGGGTCTTCCCGTACAGCCTCACCTTCCCGCACCTGATCGGCACGAACATGGCCTTCCGCCGCGCGGCGCTCGAGGAAGTCGGCGGTTTCGACGAGCAGTACGAGTACTACCTCGACGACACCGATCTGGTCGTCCGGATCATGGACCGGGGCTACGACGTGCGGCAGGTCGCCGGCGCGCACCTGCACCATCGGTTCGCCCCGAGCACGATCCGCGACCACCGCCGCGTGGCACGCAACCGCTACCCGGTGCTCAAGAACCACGCCTACTTCGCGCTCCGGCACGCCCGGACGTTCTTCGACGAGAGCGAGCTCGTCGACCGGCAGTGGGCCTTCGCGCAGATGCACGAGGGCGAGATGGTGCAGGCGGTCGCGGACGGCCTGGTCGACAGCGGTGATCTCGACCGCTTCCTGCAGCACCGCGATCGCGCGGTCGAGACGGGGATCCAGGCCGCCCGCGAGGCCGCCTCGAACGGGCACCGCGGGCAGCTGCCGCGCGGGCTGACCGGCGCGGGGTTCCGGCGGTTCCCCACGCTCGTCGAGGAGGACGTGGTGCGGCGGGTCCTGGTCGCGGGGCCGTCGCGCGTCACGGCGACTCTCGAGCGCGGCCGTTCGCTGGCCGCCGAGGGCCAGATCGTGCACCTCATCGTG
>JAIWOM010000012.1 GCA_020216895.1 Microcella sp. | reverse complement strand
GGCCCGCACCTGGGCAGGGGAGGCGTCGGGGCGCCCGAGCTCGGCGAGCAAGCGGCGCGCGGCGTGCATGCCGTGCGCGGCATTCATCCCGCCGAGACCGGGTCCGACCGCGTCGGCGTACGGCGCGCGCACCTCCTCATCGACCCGGATCCGCTCGGCGCCGATCGCCTCGGCGTGAGTGCGGATTCCCGCCTCGGCCTCCTCGCTCTGCGCGAGCTGCGTGATGAACCGGGCGCCGCGGCGCGCCGCACCGACCTTGTCGCCGGCGATCGCGGCGATCGTGTCACCCAGCAGGTCGGTGTGCTCGAGGAACACCTGGGCCATCGCCAGACCCGTCAGCCCGACGCGCCCGAGGTCGTCGCGGCGGCCGCCGATGCCCGCCTCCAGCACGAGCGCCTCGCAGCCCTCCGCCGCGAAATGGGCGAGCCCGGCGGCGAGGAAGAACCCGCTCGGGCCGAGGTAGCCGTCCGTCGGCGGCGGCAGGGTCCGCAGCGCGGCATCCACCCGCTCGAGCAGGGCCGCGTAGTCGTCGACGGGCAGCACCGCGCCGTCGACCCGCAGCCGGTCGCGGTTGGTCACGAGCCCCGGGCTGAAGACGGTGCCGACCCGCAGCCCGGTCTCGACCAGGAGCGCGGAGGCGTACGCGACCGTGGTGCCCTTGCCCTTGGACCCGACGACGCCGAGGGCGGGGGACGCTCCGGCGGGAGAGCCGAGGCGCTCGAGGTCGAGGCCGAGCGCCGCGCACAGCATCCCGAACCGGCGGGGGTCGGCGCGCTGACCCTCCGACCGCGCGGACCACTCGCGGAAGGCCGTGCGGGATTCGAGAGCATCGAGGTCAGCCGGCACGGGCACAATGGCGTCATGACCCGTCACTGGAATCCTCGCGCCATCGTGTTCCTCATCCTCGCGATCGCCGGCCTCGTCGGCACCTGGACCTACAACGTCATCGCCATCATCGAGCGCAACGACTTCTTCGGCGACTGGTTCGGCAGCGGCCCGGCGGTCAGCTCGCTCACGATGGACCTGCTCATCATGGCAGTCGCCGGATGCGCCTTCATCGTCATCGAGGGGCGCCGCCTGGGCATGCGCCACCTCTGGGCCTACATCGTCTTCTCGGGCCTCACGGCGATCGCGTTCACGTTCCCGCTGTTCCTGGCAAACCGGGAGCGGGAGCTGCAGCGCCGGGCCGCGTCGGCGGCGGAGGAGCCGGCCACAGCCTGATCACACGCTCGATGAGCGCGGCCGTGCGCTGCGAGACGTCGCCGTCCGGATCGACGACCGGGGCCTCACTCAGGGTCAGGTTGCCGAGCACGAACCGCAGCATCGGGGCGACCGCGTCGTCGCCCCCCGGCTCCGCGTGCAGCAGCACCACGCGGGAGGCTCCGCGCCGGACGGCACCCGCCCCCACGGTCGCCTCCGTGATCCCCTCCATGAGCACGCGCGCGGCGCTCTCCGGCAGCTCGAGCGCGATCGGTCGAGCGGGCAGGACGAGCCGCAGGTCGTCATCCGACGGCCAGTAGTGCGCCTCGTCGTCGATCCGCGTACGGAGGATGCGGCCGACCAGATCGACGGCGGGGCCCTGGGCGAGGGTGCTGAAGATGGTCTGCCACCCGGTTCCGGCCCCGGAGACCGGCAGCCCGGTGAGAACGCGACGGACGACCCAGCCCTCGAGCAGGGCGAGCACGGCGAGCTTCTCCGCCTCGGGCACGGAACGGCGCTCATCGGATTCGAGCCAGAGCAGCACGGCGATGGCCTCCGCGCACCCGAGCACGCCCATCCGGTCGAGGAAGCGCGCGCGGACATCCTCGGCGCGCGCCGGATCGCGCCCGGCCTCGGCCAGCTCGCGGACGAGTCCACCCTCCGTGCGGAGCCGACCCATGAGGTCGAGGGGCTGACCGGTGCTGAGGTGCAGGTACCGGTGGAACGCCGGGGCGAGTTCGCTGCCGGTGACCACCCGCAGGGTGCGCGCCATCACCCAGGCGCGCGCGAGCTGCTCGAGTCGTGATTCGGTGCCCGGCCGCCCGTCGGCCGGCTCAGCCCACCAGGAGTCCGCGAACGGGGCGAGGAACGCCTGGTACGCCCGCCCGGAGGCATCCTCCGGCAGCTCGAGGGCATCGAGGAGGGTCTGGCCGATGATGGCCACCGACGTGACCGGTGTGCCGCCATCCGCCAACTGGCGAGCGATCCGCAGGGGGTTGTCGACCGGCCGCGCCTCGATGACGATGACGCGCAGCCGGTGCTGGATCACGCGCGCGAGCCGCTGAGCCCGATCCATCGAGTCGCCGCCCTCCAGCCAGCCGCGTGCCGCGTCGATCAGCCACGCGTGGGCCGCCGTGATGCCGGAGGCTCCCCACTGGCCCGGCTGCAGCAGCCGCACGTCGAGCGTCAGGCGGTCGATGAACTCCTCGCGGTCCTCGCGGCTCGGCAACACGACGTGCCGGCGCTCCTCATCGGCGACGGCGCTGGAGGGGTTCACGAGAAGCTCCTCGAGCGTGCGGGCGACCATCGTCGCTCCCTGGTCGGCCATCGCGCGTCGGGCGGCATCGATGATGAGCTGCCACGCGACCAGTCGGTGGCGTCCGTCGACGATGATCGCCTCGTCGAGGCCCGGCCGCGTGCGGGTCGGGGAGAGCAGCACGATCGCTCCACCGAAGATCGTCTCGGCCTCATCGCCTACGACCGGGTCCCCTTCGGCGAGGCGCGCGAGCTCGGCCCAGGTCTCGCGCACGGCCTCGAACTGGGCCCAGCGCGAGGGGCCGAGGAAGTCGGGCGAGCGCAGGTGCACGGTCCGCCCGAACAGCTCGGTCAGATCGAGAACACGGATCCTCATGGCCCCACCATAACCACGCTCCCGCAGGCCGGAAGGGCCGAAAGTCACGGGTTCAGAGCGCACGTCGCGAGGCGCTGCACGCCGGATCGCGCGGGGGAGACGCGGAATGGCCCCGGAGATTCTCCGGGGCCATTCCGACCAGCGTGCGCGAGGGGGGACTTGAACCCCCACGCCCTATACGGGCACTAGCACCTCAAGCTAGCGCGTCTGCCAATTCCGCCACCCGCGCTGGTCTGGTCGCGAGCGCCGAGGCGGCGCGACCGGAGACGACATTAGCACGAATGAGAACGCGCCTGCCGCGCCCGGTAGCGTGGACGACATGGCCCAGGATGCGGAGCGCGAGCACCCCGACGGCGCGACCCTCAGCCGCACCGCCCGCATCGCCCGCGACCTGATCCGGTTCGACACGACGAACTACGGCGAGGGCCGCAGCAACGGCGAGACCGAGGCCGCCGGGTACGTCGAGGCCGAGCTGCGGGCCCTCGGGCTCGACCCGGTGCTGATCGACGCCGCCCCGGGGCGCACGAGCGTCGTCGCGCGTGTCGCGGGGCGGTACGAGCATCACGTCGATCGATCTCGCGGCGAGCGCCCGGCGCTCGTCGTGCACGGCCACCTCGACGTCGTGCCTGCCGACCCGGAGAACTGGAGCGTCGACCCTTTCGGCGGGGTCGTGCGCGACGGCATGCTGTGGGGCCGCGGTGCGGTCGACATGAAGGACATGGACGCGATGATGCTGACCGCGCTGCGGGAGGTCATCGAGAGCGGCGGGCCGAACCGCGATCTCGTCATCGCGTTCTTCTCGGATGAGGAGAACGGCGGGGTCTACGGCTCGCACCACCTGGTCACCGAGCATCCGCAGCTGTTCGCCGGCGCGACGGAGGCGATCAGCGAGGTCGGCGGCTACTCGGTCGACGTTGACGGCCGCCGCGCGTACCTGCTGCAGACCGGCGAGAAGGCCCTGGTCTGGATCAAGCTCGTCGCCCGGGGCACGGCAGCCCACGGCTCGCGGGTGATCACGAACAACGCCGTCACGAAGCTTGCCGAGGCGGTGGCGGCGCTCGGCCGCCGTCAGTGGCCGCTGCACCTCACCGCCACGACACGACAACTGCTGGCCGAGCTCGCGCGCATCCTCGACGTCGACCCCGAGCAGCTCGGGCCCGACGAGCTGCTGCTGCGCTCGGGCACCGCGGCGGGCTTCCTCACCGCGACGATCCGAACGACGAGCAATCCGACGCTGCTGCAGGCGGGCTACAAGCACAATGTGATCCCCGACCGGGCCGAGGCGCTCATCGACATCCGCACCCTGCCGGGGGAGGAGGACGCGGTGCTCGCCGAGGTGCGCGAGCTCGTGGGCGACGACATCGAGGTCGTCGTCATGCATCGGGATGTCGGGCTGGAGAACCCCTTCGCCGGCGACCTCGTCGAGGCCATGGTTGACACGCTGCGCCACCACGACCCGGAGGCTGACGTGCTGCCCTACCTGCTGAGCGGCGGCACCGACAACAAGGCGCTCAGCCTGCTCGGCATCACCGGCTACGGCTTCGCGCCGCTGCAGCTGACCCCCGAGCTCGACTTCCCGGCGATGTTCCACGGGGTCGACGAGCGCGTGCCGCTCGCGGCCCTCGACTTCGGCCATCGTGCCCTCACCGATCTGCTCACCCGCTACTGAGATCGCCGCACAGGAGAACCCCGCCCCATGAACCTGCTCGACGCGATCATCCTCGGCCTCATCCAGGGCCTCACCGAGTTCCTGCCGATCTCATCGAGCGCGCACCTGCGCATCGCGGGGGAGTTCCTGCCGAGCGCCACCGACCCGGGGGCGACGTTCACCGCCATCACGCAGCTCGGCACCGAGCTGGCGGTGCTGCTCTACTTCTGGAAGGACATCAGCCGCATCATCGGGAAGTGGTTCCGATCGTTGGGTCCGCGGTCGGGCTCGCACGCCGAGGGCGGCGAGCGCGGCGTTCCGCGCGACGACCCCGACGTGCGCATGGGGTGGCTCATCATCATCGGCACGCTGCCGATCGTCATCGTCGGCTTCCTCGCGCAGGAGTACATCCGAGAGACGTTCCGCTCGCTCTGGCTCGTCGCCATCGTCCTCATCGTGTTCGGCCTGCTGCTCGGGCTCGCCGACTGGCTCGGCCGGCGCACGCGCGAGCTCACCGATCTCACCTACCCGCACGGGCTCGCCTACGGGTTCGCGCAGACCCTCGCGCTCATCCCGGGCGTCTCGCGCTCCGGTGCGACGACGACGATGGGGCTCGCGCTCGGCTACACCCGTCCGGCCGCCGCGCGCTACGCCTTCCTGCTCGCCGTGCCGGCGGTCTTCGGCAGCGGTCTCTACGAGCTCGTGACGGCGATCCGCGAGCCCGGCACGAGCCCCTTCGGCTGGGTCGAGATCGCGGCGGCGACGGTCGTCGCCTTCGGCGTCGGCCTCGCGGTCATCGCCGGGCTCATGGCCTACATCTCGAAGCGCTCGTTCCTTCCCTTCGTGATCTACCGCCTGCTGCTCGGCGGCACCCTGCTCGTGCTGCTCTCGACGGGCGTGCTCGACCCGCTGTAGCGCGGCGCGCGCTCGCGCGCGACCCCGCGCGAGCATCCCCTTATCTTCACTATTCAGGAGATGGTTGCGTCAGATGTGGGCTCGGGATGCACCACCGGCGTGTCGCGGCCTGCAACGAAGCTCGACTCCTGAGTTGTGGAGATACCCGCAGATGGTGGCGGGTGCGAGAATGACCCTGGATTCTCGCTCGCGTCGTGAAGGGTGTCAGTCGTGGAATCAGCGCCGATCATCCACTGGTTCGTTACCGGAACGCTCGCATTCGTTGGCATCGTCGGTCTCTTTGCACCCCGGTCGCTAATGAGGTTCAATGCGGCTCTCTTTCGAGCGGCTGGGCAGGCGAAGAACGAGCGGCGAGCCATGGCGGAGTCGCAGGTGATCCAGTGGCGCATCGGCGGCGGCGTGTTGCTGTTCTTCGGTCTGTTCGCGGTCTTCTACCTCATCGTCCAGCCGATGTTGACGCCCTCCGAATAGAGCCCAATGCGGTCGCTCACGCCCAATCGCGGCCCGCGCGAGCATCCGTTCATCTCCACAATTCAGGAAATGGTGCCGTCCAGGGCGGCATCGGGATGCTCAACCGGCGTGTCGCGGCCCGCACTGCAGCTCCACCCCTGAGTTGTGGAGATCAGCGCTCGAGCTGTCCGCGGCGGGTGTCGCTCACGCCCGCAGTTCCGCGCGACACGCCGCCCAGACCGGACGACACACCGAGGTGCGCCGCGAAACAGCGGGGCTGCGCGACACCGAGACGCGACCCGCGGGCGGCGGTCCGCCTCAGCCGGCGCCGGGCCTGTCGGGCGCCGCAGAACCGCCGGGTTCGTCGTCGCGCTTGCGCAGGTAGCGCTCGAACTCCTGCGCGATCGCCTCGCCGCTCGCCTCGGGCGCCTCGACGGCGTCGCGCGCGCGCTCGAGCTGCTCGATGTACGACCGCATCTCGTCGTCGTCGGCGGCGAGGGCGTCGATGCCCTCCTCCCACTCGCGCGCCTCGTCGAGCAGGTCGCCGCGAGGGATGACGACGTCGACGAGCTCCTCGAGCTTGTCGAGCAGGGCGAGCGTCGCCTTGGGCGAGGGCGCGTTGTGCACGTAGTGGGGCACGGATGCCCACAGCGAGATCGTCGGAATCCCGACCTCCTCGGCCATCGCCGCGATCACGCTCAAGATGCCCACGGGCCCCTCGTAGCTGCTGCGCTCGACCTGCAGCTCTTCGCGCACCTGCGGATTCTCGCTCGAGACGTGAACGGCGATCGGTCGGGTGTGGGGCACATCGGCGAGCAGCGCCCCCAAGAGGATCACCCCGGTGATGTCGGCGGCCAGCGCCTTGTCGATGGTCTCGGTGGCGAAAGTGCGCCAGCCGCGCGACGGCTCCGAGCCGAGCAGCAGGTAGATGTTGTCGTGGTTGGCACCCGAGACATCGAGGCCCGCGGCGGCGGGCTCGACCGGCGGGGTGGTCGAGCGGGGCATCCCGTCGTCGCCGACCGGGCCGTAGAGGGTGACGCCGGGCCAGCGCAGCCGGCGGCGACCGTCGTCGTCGAACTCGACGTGCGGGCGGATCAGCTGGAAGTCGTAGTAGTCCTCCGGGTCGATGTCGGCGATCGGTTCGACATCGAGCACGTCCTTGAGGGCGCGCACGGCGCCGCTCGCGGCCTCGCCGGCGTCGTTCCAGCCCTCGAAGGCGACCACCAGCAGCCGCCCGTCGCGGAACAGATCGCTCGTCGTCACCCGGTCATCCCTCCGACCCCGCCGGTTCGGAGCGCGGGGTCGCCCCAGGATAGAACGCAACTAGACTCGCTCGTCGTGACCGCTCCGACCCCCGCCGCCGTTCTCTGGGACATGGACGGCACGATCGTCGACACCGAGCCGTACTGGATGGTCGCCGAGCGCGAGCTCGTCACCGCCCACGGCGGCACCTGGAGCCGCGAGCAGGGCATGCAGCTGGTCGGCTCGGGGCTCGCGCAGTCCGCACGCATCCTGCAGGAGGCCGGGGTGGCCCTCGGCATCGACGCGATCATCGAGACCCTCACCGACCGCGTGATGGAGCAGGTCGCCGTCGAGCTGCCCTGGCGGCCCGGTGCTCGCGAGCTGATCGCGCAGCTTCGGGATGCGGGCATCCCCGTCGGCCTCGTCACCATGTCGATCCGACGCATGGCGCTGCAGGTCGCCGAGGCCGTCGGCCACGGCGCGTTCGCGGTCGTCATCGCGGGTGACGACGTCGAGCACCCCAAGCCGCATCCGCAGCCGTACCTGCTCGCCGCCGAGCGCCTCGGCGTGAGCATCGCCGACTGCGTCGCGATCGAGGACAGCCAGTTCGGGCTCACCTCGGCGATCGCCTCGGGCGCCGCGGCGATCGGGGTGCCGCTGCACCTGTCGCTGCCCGAGGGGCCGACCCACGAGCTCTGGCCGACCCTCGCGGGCCGCACGGTCGCCGATCTGGGCGCCGCGCTCGAGCGCCACCACCACCGAGCCACAGGAGCCAGCGCATGAGCCGTCGCCGCCAGACCGGACCCTTCGTCGAGGGCGACCAGGTGCAGCTGACCGACCCCAAGGGGCGGCTCAACACCATCACCCTCGAGCCGGGCAAGGCCTTCCACAGCCACCGCGGCGTGCTCGAGCACGAGCGGCTCATCGGCCTGCCCGACGGCAGCGTGATCGAGAACTCGCAGGGTGTCGCCTACCTCGCGCTGCGCCCACTGCTGACCGACTTCGTCATGTCGATGCCCCGCGGCGCGGCGATCATCTACCCGAAGGATGCCGCGCAGATCCTCGCCCAGGCCGACATCTTCCCCGGCGCGCGCGTGATCGAGGCCGGCGTCGGCTCGGGGGCGCTGAGCATGTGGCTGCTGCGCGCGATCGGCGAGACCGGCCACCTGTTCTCGTTCGAGCGCCGCGAGGAGTTCGCGCAGATCGCCGAGGGCAACGTCAGCGCCTACGTCGGCGCGCGGCCCGAGAACTGGACGATCACGCTCGGTGATCTGCAGGATGCGCTGCCTGAGGTCGTTGCCGCCGGCACCGCCGACCGCGCCGTGCTCGACATGCTCGCCCCCTGGGAGTGCCTCGACGCCGTGGCCGAGGCGCTCACGCCCGGGGGAGTGCTGCTCGTGTACGTCGCCACGGCCACGCAGCTCTCGCGGGTGGCGGAGGCCATCCGTCTGACCGAGACGTTCACCGAGCCGCTGTCGACCGAGACGATGGTGCGGGGGTGGAACGTCGACGGCCTGTCGGTGCGCCCCGACCACCGCATGGTCGCCCACACCGGCTTCCTGCTGACCGCCCGGCGGCTGGCCGACGGCGCGGGCCGGTTCATCAAGGCCAAGCGCGGCTCGAAGACCGAGTACGGCGACGATGATGTCGAGCTGTGGACGCCGGGCGCGGTCGGCGACCGCATGGCCAGTGCGAAACGGCTGCGGAAGGCGGCCCGCGAGGCGCAGTCGCTGGCCGAGAAGTCGGCGCGCCGCCCGTTAGGCTGAGAGACGTGAACGCGACCCCCCGACGCTCCGTGCGCACCGCCTCCGCTCTTCTCCTGTCGACGGCTCTCGTCGGCTCGCTCGCCGCCTGCACCGCTCCGATCGGCGCGGGTGCCTGCGCTCCCGTGGTGCCGACCGGCACCTCGGCCGGCTACGTCGAGGCCAGCGGCGCGTTCGGCTCGGAGCCGGATGTGGACTTCCCGACCCCGCTGGAGACCGACGGCGCCCAGCAGGCCGTGATCGACGCCGGCGAGGGCGACCCGATCGCCCGCGGGCAGATCGTCGACTTCCAGGTCAGCCTCTTCAACGGCGAGAACGGCGAGCTGATCACGGCGAGCTCCTACGACCCGGCAGAGGCGCCGCTGCGCCGCACGGCCGGCGCCGACCTCGACCTGCTGGCCGAAGCGGTGCAGTGCGCCCAGGTCGGCTCCCGCATCGCGGTGACCGGCACGATCGCCGACGTCTTCGGGCCCGACACGCTCGACCCCTCGCTGGGCCTCGGCAACGACGACGCCGTCGTGATGGTGGTGGACGTGCAGGCCGCCTACCTGGGCCGGGCGACGGGGATCCCGCAGCTCGGCGCCTCGGGCATCCCCGCGGTCGTGACCACGCCCGACGGCATCCCCGGCGTGACGATCCCCAACGAGGAGCCGCCCACCGACCTGCGGGCCCACACGCTCGTGCTCGGCCAGGGCGCGGCCCTCGAGGAGGGCGACCGCGCCGTGCTGCACTACACCGGCCTGCTCTGGTCGACCCGCACCGTCTTCGACTCCAGCTGGGAGCGCGGGGCGCCCGCGACCTTCCCGATCGCGAGCTTCGAGGACGACCCGGCGGGCATCGTCCCCGGCCTCGCGCAGGCCCTGGTCGGCAAGACGGTCGGCTCGCAGGTCATCGTCGTGATCCCGCCGGAGCTCGGGTACCCGAGCGGCCAGGCGCCGGCGACCATCCCGGATGGCTCGACGATGGTGTTCGTCGTCGACATCCTCGGGGTCGAGGGCTAACCCACCGTGGCGGCAGCGCCGCGCAAGGTCCCGGTCGAGGAGCGCCTGTTCAGCCTCGTGCTGGCCCTGCTCGCGACCGAGCAGGGGTTGACCAAGGCCGAGATACTGTCGACCGTCACGGGCTACGCGCACCGGTACGCGTCGCAGGCCGACCGCGCCAACCTCGAGCGCCAGTTCGAGCGCGACAAGGAGGAGCTGCGCGACCTCGGGGTGCCGCTCGAGACCCTCGACGCGCCGGGCGCCGAGGGCGACACGAAGCTGCAGCGGTACCGCATCCCGCCCGACCGCTACCAGCTGCCCGACGACATCACCTTCACACCGGAGGAATACGCTCTGCTGCGCCTCGCCGGCCAGGTCTGGCGCGAGGGCTCGCTCTCGGCCGACACCCGGCGCGCACTGACGAAGCTGCAGGGCCTCGGCGTGCGCATCGACGACACGGTCATCGGCGTCGCCCCGCGCATCCGAACCCGGGATGACGCCCACGAGCCCCTCCAGGCGGCGATCGATCGGGGGCTCCAGGTGACGTTCCCGTACCTGAAGCCGGGCGTCACGGTGACCGAGGAGCGTCTCGTCTCGCCGCTCGCGCTCGTCTTCCACGAGGGCCGCTGGCACCTCCACGGGCATGATGACGGCGTGGATGCTCCCCGCACCTTCCTGCTGCGCCGCATCGTCGGCCCGGTCACGACCCTGAAGAACCCCGCCACCCGCCGCACCGATCCCGAGGTCGCTGCGCGCGTGCTGGACGAGCTGGCCCGGCTGTGGCAGGCGACGACCGCGTGCGTGCGGCCGCGCCCCGGCAGCGAGGCCGACGTGGTGCTGCGCAACCGCGCGGGAACCGAGGAGGCCGCGGGGGAGCCCGGCGGCGAGGCCGCTCTCGTCGTGCGGACCACCGACCTCGACATCCTGGCCGACGAGCTGACCGCCTTCGGCGCCGACGTGGTCGTGCTCAAGCCGCCGGCGCTCCGCGATGCGGTGCTGGCCCGGTGGCAGAGGGTGGTGGCGGCCCATGGCTGAGCGCGCCGCGGCGCTCGGCGCCCCCGACAAGCTCGCGTTCCTGCTCTCGCTCGTGCCGTACCTCATCGACCAGGTGCGGGTGACGGTCGCCGAGGCCGCCGAGCACTTCGGCACGACCCCGGAACAGATGCGCAAGGCGGTGACGCTCATCGCCATGAGCGGCACGCCCGGCGCCGACGGCACCTACACGCACGAGACGCTCTTCGACATCGACTGGGACGACTTCGAGGAGCGCGACATCATCCGGTTCCGCGCGGCCCCGATGGAGGAGCGACCCCGGTTCTCGGCCCGGGAGGCCGCCGCCCTGCTGGCCGGCCTGCAGCGGGTCGCGGCGCTTCCCAGCTTCGCGGCGCGGGTCGACATCCTCGAGCTCATGGCGAAGCTGGCGCGCGGCGCGAGCGACGCTCCCGTCGCCCTCGCTGTGCGGCCGGGGGAGCAGGCAGGAATCCACGGCATGCTCGTCGATGCGGTCGCCGCCGGGCGACGGGTGCGCATCGACTACGTCACGACCCGCGGTGAGCGTCAGGTGCGCGATGTCGACCCGATCCGGGTCGAGGGCATCGACGATGCGTGGTACTTGCGCGGCTGGTGCCTCACACGCGAGGCCGAGCGCACCTTCCTGCTCGACCGTGTCGCGAGCGTCGAGGTTCTCGGCGAGGCGGAGGCGCACACCTCCGAGGCGGCCGATGACGCCCTCTTCCAGGGAGATGCCGACGATGAGCTGGTCGAGCTCGCGCTGCCGGTGACCGCTCTGCCGCTGCTCGCCGACTACCGCGGCGCCGACGACACGGTGCGCATCGACGGCGACCGCGCGATCGTGTCGCTGCGCATCGCGCACCCCGGCATCCTCGGGCGGGTCGCCGCACGGGTCGCTGGTGCGGTCGAGGTCCTCGGCCCGCCCAGCGCACGGAGCGCGGTGCTCGACTGGGCGCGCGCCGCGATCGCCGCGCAGGGCACCGACCCGGCCTAGCGGAGCCTGAGAACCGCGCGCGGGGCGCAGGAGACACCGAGCGCCGCCCGCTAGACTCACCCCACCGGATCCGTTGACGGAAGGACGATCGATGCCCGCGAATCTCGGAGGCTGGACCGGCCTCATCCTGCTCCTCGTGGTGATCCTCCTGTTCGCCGCGCCGAAGCTCCCGCAGCTCGCGCGCAGCCTCGGCCAGTCGATGACGATCTTCAAGAAGGAGATCAAGGCCAACAAGGACGGCGACGCGCCGGCCGAGTCGGTCGCCGACCCCGCGCCCAAGGCCGAGGGCACCGACTCCTCCGCCTCGAAGTAGCCCGTGGCCGGCCGCGCCCCGCGGCCCCGGAATCCCGAGGGCCGCATGACCCTCGGGCAGCACCTCGTCGAGCTGCGCAAGCGCATCTCGATCGCCGCGCTCGCGATCGTCGTCTTCTCGATCCCCGCCTGGTGGGCCGTCGACTACGTCTGGGCCGCGCTCAGCGCGCCCGTGCTGACGGTCGCTGAGGAGCAGGACCGCGACGCGACGCTCGCCTACACGACCATCGGCGAGGCGTTCGACACGCGCCTGCTCATCATGTTCCTCGTCGGCGTCGTCGTCTCGTCGCCGATCTGGCTCTACCAGTTGTGGGCGTTCATCGTGCCGGCACTGCACCAGCGCGAGAAGCGGTTCGCCATCGGTTTCCTCGCTGCGGCGGTCCCCCTGTTCATCGGCGGATGTCTCGCCGCGTGGTTCGTCTTCCCGAACATCGTCATCCTGCTGACGAGCTTCGCCTTCGTCGACTCCGCGAGCTTCCTCAGCGCACGGATCTATCTCGACTTCGCCATCAAGTTCATCCTCGCGATCGGCCTCGGGTTCCTCTTCCCGGTCGTGCTCGTGGCGCTCAACTTCGCGCGCGTGATCACCGGCGCGGGCATCCTGAAGGCGTGGCGCTGGGCGATCCTCGGCGTCGCCACGTTCACGGCGATCGCGACGCCCGCCGCCGACGTGCTATCGATGGTCCTGCTCGCGATCCCGATGATCGGCCTGTACTTCGGGGCCGCCGCCATCGCCGTGTTCCACGACAAGCGGGTCGCCAAGCGCGAGGCGGCGATCAACGCCGAGTACGGCATCCGCGTCGATGACTGACGCCGCGGGTCGTAGCGGGGCGGATGCGGGCCCCAGCCCGGCCGAGCGCTACGCCGCGCAGCGCGCGCTGCAGAGGCTGCCCCGCCTCCGGGCCTTCCGCGACACGCTGAGCATCGAGCTCGACCCTTTCCAGCAGGCGGCCTGCGCGGCGCTCGAGCAGGGTCGCAGCGTGCTGGTGGCGGCGCCCACCGGTGCCGGCAAGACGATCGTGGCCGAGTTCGCGGTGTTCCTGGCCATGTTCGAGCCGACGGCGAAGATCTTCTACACCGCGCCCATGAAGGCCCTCAGCAACCAGAAGTACAACGAGCTCGTCGCCCAGTACGGGCACAGCGAGGTCGGCCTGCTCACCGGCGACACGAACATCAACGCGCGCGCGCGCATCGTGGTCATGACCACCGAGGTGCTGCGCAACATGCTGTACGCCGACAGCGACCTGCTGCGCGATCTCTCGTACGTCGTCATGGACGAGGTGCACTACCTCGCCGACCGCTTCCGCGGGGCGGTGTGGGAGGAGGTGATCATCCACCTTCCCGAGCACGTGCGCATGATCTCGCTGAGTGCGACAGTGTCGAACGCCGAGGAGTTCGGCGACTGGCTGCAGGCCGTGCGCGGCGACACCGACGTCATCGTCAGCGAGACCCGGCCCGTGCCGCTCGAGCAGCACGTGCTGGTGCGCTCGAAGCTGCTCGACCTCTTCGACTCGTCGGGCAAGGCCGCCACGAACCGGGTCAACCCCGAGCTCGTGCAGCTGGCGCGCGCCGGCGGGCACAGTCCGCACAAGGGCCGGCAGCATCATCCGAAGCGCTGGGAGAAGCGAGCCGGCATCGAGCAGCGTGCCGACCGGGCCGAGGTCGTGAACCTCCTCGGCGCCCGCAATCTGCTGCCCGCGATCTTCTTCGTCTTCAGCCGGGCGGGATGCGACCAGGCGGTGCGGCAGCTCGTCCGCTCCGGCATCCGCCTGACCGACGCCGCCGAGCGCGAGGAGATCCGGCAGATCGTGGAGGAGCGGTGCCGCACCCTGCGCGACGACGACCTCGCCGTGCTCGGCTACTGGGAGTGGCTCGACGGCCTGCAGCGCGGCGTCGCGGCCCACCACGCGGGCCTGCTGCCCGCCTTCAAGGAGGTCGTCGAGGAGCTCTTCCAGAAGAAGCTGCTGCGGGTCGTCTTCGCGACCGAGACGCTCGCGCTCGGCATCAACATGCCCGCCCGCACCGTTGTGCTCGAGAAGCTCGAGAAGTTCAACGGCGAGGCACGCGTGCCCATCACCCCGGGGGAGTACACGCAGCTCACCGGGCGCGCCGGGCGGCGCGGCATCGACGTCGAGGGGCATTCGGTGATCCAGTGGATGCCCGGTCTCGACCCGCAGGCCGTCGCCTCCCTCGCCTCCCGTCGCACGTACCCCCTCAACTCGAGCTTCCGCCCCACCTACAACATGGCCGTCAACCTCATCGAGCAGTTCGGCCGGCAGCGCACGCGCGAGGTGCTCGAGTCGAGCTTCGCGCAGTTCCAGGCCGATCGCGCCGTGGTCGACCTCGCCCGCACGGTGCGCAAGAACCAGGAGGCGCTCGAGGGCTACGCACGGGCGATGACCTGCCACCTCGGTGACTACAGCGAGTACGCGGCGCTGCGCCGCGAGCTCAGCGACCTCGAGAAGGGCGCGCGCCGCGTCGGCGAGCCGGGCTCGACGGCCGACCGGATGCGGCGGCAGAAGCAGCTCGAGGGCGTCCGCACGCGCATGCGCAAGCATCCGTGCCACGGCTGCGCCGACCGCGAGGCGCACGCGCGCTGGGCCGAGCGATGGTGGCGGCTGAAGCGGGAGACCGACAAGGTCAGCCGCCAGATCACCGGGCGCACCGGAGCCGTCGCGGCGGTGTTCGACCGCATCACCGAGATCCTCACGACCCTCGACTACCTGCAGACCGACGAGCACGGCCGACTCGGG
>JAIWOM010000250.1 GCA_020216895.1 Microcella sp. | reverse complement strand
GGGTCGGGCGATCCCGCTCGCGCCGGGGGCGGCGAGCAGGGTGATCCGCGTCTCCGCCGTCGCCGTCGTGGAGGCCGCGGCCACGCCCGCCGTGGCCAGCAGGGGAGCCGAGGTGAGACCCGCGCTCAGCGCCAGGAGCGCGACCAGGAGGGACCCGCGCACTCCGCGTCGCCCGCGAGGCTGCCGATGGCCGGTGCCGTGGTCGAGCGTGCCGGGCGCGCGACGACCCCCTCGTACCCGCTCGGCCGACATACCGGGAAGTCTAGACTCTGGTGACTATGGAGAGCGTGGCTGCGGCCGTCACCAGCCTGCGCGAGCTCGCCTCCGCCGAGCCTCTCGCCACCCTCGCCGCACGCTTCGCCGCCGCCGGGCATGAGCTCGCGCTCGTCGGCGGCCCAGTGCGCGACGCCTTCCTCGGCCGACCCCTGAACGACCTCGACCTCACCACGTCGGCGCGGCCCGACGACATCGTGCGCATCGTGCGGCCCGTCGCCGACGCGCACTGGGACATCGGGCGTGCCTTCGGCACGATCGGCGCGCGGCTCGGCGACCACACGGTCGAGATCACCACCTACCGCTCCGACGCATACTCGCCCGACTCGCGCAAGCCCGAGGTCGCGTTCGGCGACACCCTCGAGGGCGATCTGGTGCGGCGCGACTTCACGATGAACGCCCTCGCCCTCCGGCTGCCGTCGCTCACCCTGGTCGACCCCTCGGGTGGCCTCGACGACCTCTTCGCCCGCCGCCTGATGACGCCCACGCGGCCCGAGCAGTCGTTCGGCGACGACCCGCTGCGCATGCTGCGGGCCGTCCGGTTCGCGGCGCAGCTCGGGGTCGACGTCGACCCGGCCGTGCTCGAGGCGATGGTCGGGATGCGCGACCGCCTGTCGATCGTCTCCGCCGAGCGCATCCGCGACGAGCTCGTGAAGCTGCTCCTGACCCCGGCTCCGCGGCGCGGGCTCGAGCTGCTCGTCCAGACGGGGCTCGCCGAGCACGTGCTGCCCGAGCTGCCGGCCCTGCGGCTCGAGATCGACGAGCACGCGCACCACAAGGACGTCTACGAGCACTCGCTCACCGTGCTCGATCAGGCCATCGCCCTCGAGGCCGAGCGTCACCCCGGCGCCGCCCCTGACGCGGTGCTGCGGCTCGCCGCCCTGCTGCACGACATCGGCAAGCCCGCGACGAAGAAGGTCGAGGCGAACGGCGCGGTCACCTTCCACCACCATGACCTCGTCGGCGCGAAGCTCGCCCGCAAGCGCCTCACGGCGCTGCGGTTCGACAAGGAGACCATCGGCGCGGTCAGCCGCCTCATCGAGCTGCACCTGCGCTTCTTCGGCTACGCGGATGCTCCCTGGACGGACTCGGGGGTGCGACGCTACGTGCGCGATGCCGATGAGCTGCTCGAGCGCCTGCACATCCTCACACGGGCCGACGTCACCACCCGCAACCGTCGCAAGGAGGCGCGGCTGCGCGGTGCCTACGACGAGCTCGAGCAGCGCATCGCGGTGCTCGCCGAGCAGGAGGAGCTGGCGGCGATCCGCCCCGACCTCGACGGCGAGCAGATCATGGCGATCCTCGGGCTCCGACCGGGACCGCTCGTCGGCGAGGCCTACCGCTTCCTGCTCGAGGCGCGTCTCGACGAGGGCCCGCTCGGTGCGGAGGAGGCCGAGCGCCGGCTGCGCGCCTGGTACGCCGAGCGGGGATGACCGGACCGATGGTTTGAGTCGGCCTCCGCATCCGACTAGACTCTGCAAGTTGCCCCGCCTCGCGCGGCGGCGACCGATGCCATAACCCTCCTGCTGCAGACCGTCTGCAGCCGTTCGAGTCCGAAGGAGGTGGGTGAGTCATGCATCAGTACGAATTGATGGTCATCCTCGACCCCGAGATCGACGAGCGCACTGTCGCTCCGAGCCTGGACAAGTTCCTCGGCGTGATCCGGAATGACGGCGGCACCATCGAGAACGTCGACATCTGGGGCCGTCGCCGGCTCGCGTACGAGATCAACAAGAAGAACGAGGGCATCTACGCCGTCGTCAACTTCACGGCGACCTCGGCCGCGACCCAGGAGCTCGACCGCCAGCTGAAGCTCAGCGAGGCCGTCATGCGCACCAAGGTGCTCCGCACCGAGGAGGCCGTGGCCCGCGCTGCGTCGATCGAGGCGGAGAACACCGCCCGCGCCGAGGCAAAGGCCAAGCGCGCGGCGGCCGCCGCGACGAAGGCCGCGGAGTAGTCGTGGCCGGCGAGACCATCATCACCGTTGTCGGCAACCTGACTGCCGACCCCGAGCTCCGCTACACGCAGAGCGGACTCGCCGTCGCGAACTTCACCATCGCCTCGACCCCCCGCTCGTTCGACCGCGCGTCGAACGAGTGGAAGGACGGCGAGGCGCTGTTCCTCCGCGCGAGCGTCTGGCGCGAGTTCGCCGAGCACGTCGCGAGCTCGCTGACCAAGGGCAGCCGCGTCATCGCGCAGGGCCGCCTGAAGCAGCGCTCGTACGAGACGAAGGAAGGCGAGAAGCGCACCACCATCGAGCTCGAGGTCGACGAGATCGGCCCGAGCCTGCGGTACGCGACCGCCCAGGTGACCCGCAGCGCGAGCAGCGGCGGCGCCATGGGCGGCGGCCGCGGTGGCGCTCCGATCGCCGACGAGCCCTGGGGCGCTCCGG
>JAIWOM010000249.1 GCA_020216895.1 Microcella sp. | reverse complement strand
CGGTCGGCTCGGCGGCTGGAGAGCCGGGTCGAGCCCCAGCTCGCCGCGCACCGCCTGCCAGACCCGCGCGGGCGGCTCGATCAGGGCGACCTCGCCCATGGTCGAGCGCGCGACGGTGATCGTCGAGCGGAGAGCCTCGAGCTCGGCGCGGCACAGCTCGCACCGGTCGAGGTGCGCCCGCACGGCCGCGTCGTCGGAGGGCTCGCCGAGGGCGACGAGGGCAAGGGCATCCGCGTCGATGTGCTCAGTCGACTGTTCCACGGCTCACCTCCAGTCGTCCTCTCAGTTTGGTCAGGCTGCGGCGGATGTGGGACTTCACGGTGCCCACGGGGATGCCGAGACGGTCGGCGATCTGCAGGTGGGTCAGGTCATCGAAGAAGGCCAGCTCGACCACGCGACGGGCGAGCGGCTCGAGCCGGGCCATCTCGTCGGCGATCAGGAGCCGGTCGGCGAGATCGGTCTCGGGGGCGGGGGCGACATCCTCGCCGGTCAGTGCGGCCATCTGCTCGGTGATGGCGCGCTCGCGGGCCCGGGCCTGGTGGGTGTCCGCCACGGTGTTGCGGGTGATCCCGACGAGCCAGGCCGAGAGCGAGGCTCGTGCGGGGTCGAAGCGCTCCCTCCCCCGCCAAGCGGCGACGAAGACCTTCTGCGTGACGTCCTCGGCGTCGGTGGCGTCGCCGAGCGAGCGCAGTGCCAGCGAATAGACCAGAGATGACCACTGACCGTAGATCTCAGCGAGGGCGCGCTCGTCGCCCTCGGCGAAGCGGCGCGCCAGGTCGGTGGCGTCGTCGAGGCTCGTGGGCATCGCTGCTGCCTCCCCTCGACTCGCCGGCCGACGGACGCTCCGGGCGTCCGTCGGCGCAAGCGTAGCCGGTGATGCTGTCACGAGACCTTCTCGGCCGTCACGATGTAGTTGTCGGTGTAGTTGCGGATCTCCTCGATGAAGTCGCCCCCGCAGGTCACGAGGATGAGCTTCTCGGGCCCGAAGGTCTGGAAGTACCGCCCCCACGGCACCTCCCCCTTGTCGAGCTTCTCGACCGAAACGATTTCGTACGTGTGCCGCGTGCCCTCCGCGTCCGTGACCTGCACCCGGGTACCCGGCTGCGCACCACGGAGCTGCGCGAACGGGCCGACCCCCTCGACCCGGTCATCGACGTGCGCGGCGATGATCGTGTTGCCGGTTCCGCTGTTGGGAGCCGACCCGAACTCGTACCAGCCGGCGTCGAACGGGCTCTCCGGCAGGCTCATCTGGCCGTCCGCGTCCCGACCGTGCGGCTCGACCGGCATGTCGATGCCCAGATCGGGAACCGTCACGCGGGTCGGCGGCGACTTGACGACCTGCAGGAGGTCGAGGCTCGGCAGCGTCGCCTCGACGCGGGCCGCACGGAACGGGTCATACGCGGGAGCGCCCCGCTCCTTCCCCTCTGTGAGGGAAGGAGGGGAGCACCCCGAGATCAGCACCAGGCCGGCGACGGTCAGCAGCGTGGTCGCCGCCAGCCTGGTGCGCATGATCTCTCGCTTCACTCGGAACGGATCAGCGCTCAGCCGCGACGCGACGACGCGTGACCACGACACCCGCGGCGACCAGCAGCGCGAGCAGCGCGGCGGCGCCGGCGATGGCCGCACCGTTGACCGGCACGGCGTTGTCGGCCACGAGGCCCGCCGAGCCGGCGGGGATGCCGCCAGCCGCCTCACCGATGGTGAAGGGGATGATCGAGTACGCGCCGTCGACCGGGCCGTAGGCGTGCAGGAAGTAGTGCACGCCCTCCTCGAGCACGGTGTCGGCCGCGTCGATGGCGACGACGAGCGGGTCGGAGCCCGCAACCTGGACCTGGATGTCGTAGGTGCCGGCGGGAACGGTGACCGTGCCGCCGGTGCCGTTCACCACGCCGCTGAAGAGCTCGGTGCTGGGCAGCGCCACGACGTTGACCGCGGGAGCCTCGGCGGTGTGACGGACGGTCACGCTCGCGTTGCCCTCGCCGGCCTCAGTGAGGTCGTTCACGAACGGCGTGAGCACGAAGTCGCCGTCAGCGTCGGGGTGCGCGACGAGGGTGTACGAGGTGTTCGCCGCGATGTCCGCGCCGCCCGCGCCGGTGCCGAAGAGGCCCGAGCCGGGGGTGATGGTCTCCGCGGCCGGCGACGCGGCCGGAACGATGTCGACGACGTAGTTGCCGGGCGCGACGTCGACCAGCGGGGTGACCGTGGTCGGGTCGAAGCCCGCGATCGCCAGGTCGCCGTTGATGTAGACGTCCACCTCGACGCCGGGCACCGCGTGCACGACCCAGATGTCGGCGGTGGTGCTGCTGAGGGCGGTCGCCGGGGCGGCGACGCCGACCGAGGCGAGGGCGGCGACGCCCAGGCCCGCGAGAATACGGTTGCGCATGGTTCCTCCTTGGTAGGGCCCCCGAGAGGGCGTTCCCCTGTCGGGGCGTCAGGCGGAAGTGCCTTCACTCATCACTTCCCTCCGACGCCCGCCGGTGGATGCGGCCGGGGCTGGCAGATGCCTGGGAGGAGACTGCGCAGAACCTGGAGGCGGTCGGGCGCGGACCGGCCGCTGCTGTGCGGGTCGGGGGCGCGGCGCGGGTCAGGCGACGACGGCGCCGAGGCTGCCGACGGTCACGACGAGCCCGACGACCCAGAGCACGAGATTCACGGCTCCGGCGGCGAGCCC
>JAIWOM010000011.1 GCA_020216895.1 Microcella sp. | reverse complement strand
TGCGGCGCTGCACGGCGGCCACCGCCTCCGCGGTCAGCGGGGCGGTCGCGGCGTCGACGCGCGGCGGACGGACGGGGGCGGGGGGGGTGGAGCTCATGGCTCCATCATCCACCCGCGCGACCGCTAGTCGACGCGGTCGTCGCGGTTCTTGGCCGGGTTGCGGAGCGTGCCGAGCCCCTCGATGCGGATCTCGACGGTCTGGCCGTCGTGGAAGCCGCCGAGCCCGTCGGGCGTGCCCGTCATGATGATGTCGCCCGGCAGGAGCGTCCAGGCGTCGCTGACGAACGCGATGATCTCGGGAATCCCGGTGATCATGTCGCGGGTGTTGCCCTTGCGGCGGGGCTCGCCGTCGACGAAGGTCTCGATCTCGAGGGCGCTCGGGTCAAGATCGGTCTCGATGAACGGGCCGATCGGGGCGAAGGTGTCGAAGCCCTTGGCGCGCGCCCACTGGCCGTCGGCGAACATGACGTCGCGCGCCGAGACATCGTTGCCGATCGTGAAGCCGAAGACGTAGTCGCGCCAGTCCTCCTTCTTCACCCGCTTGGCGACCTTGCCGATCACGATGACGAGCTCGCCCTCGTGGGTGATGCGGCCGTCGACCGGGGGGATGATGATCGGCTCGTCAGGCCCGATCACGGCCGTGTTGGGCTTCAGGAAAATGAGGGGGTTCTCGGGCACCTCGTACTGCATGGTGGCCACATGCGCGGCGTAGTTCATGCCGATGCAGACGACCTTCGAGCGCGGGATGACCGGCGCGAGCAGGCGGACGTCGGCGAGCTTCACCCGCTCGCCGGTCGTGTCGTAGCCGTGGAACATCGGGTCGCCGGCGAGCACGACGAGCTCATCGTCGTCGACGATGCCGAACTGCGGGTCACCGCCCGCGCTGAACCGTGCGATCTTCACCCGACAAGCCTAACGGCCACGTTCACTGCTACTGCACTGAGCGGGCGCATGCGCAGCCGACGATCAGCGCGGGGTGACGACGTAGGTGGCGGTCATGACGCCGTCGGCGTCGGTCGCGACGGAGAGGTCGACCCGGTACGCGGCGCTCGAGAAGGCGCCGTAGCCGCTGGCCGCGTCGCTCGAGACCCCGGCGGGGGCGAACCCGGCACCCTCGAGCGCGGCAGCCGCATCCGTGAAGGACGCACCACCGTCGAGGCGCGTGCGCACCACCCAGCCGGCTCCCTGCGGACCAGCAGCGCCGCCGAGCACCTCGCCGGTGAGCGGGATCTCCGCCGGGAAGCTGGAGGGAACCGTGCCATCGGCCGTGAGCTCGACGCCGCCGAGCACGTCGTCGACGAGACCGCGGATCTGCTCGTCGATGCCGCCGACGAGCTGGTCGACGCCCTGCTGGACGAGGCCCTCGACGATGTTGTCGAGCGGGGTGCCGGTGCTGCAGGCCGAGGTGCCGGTCACGAGGGCGAGGCCCAGGGCGGCGGCGGCGAGCGTGCGGGTGCGGCGCATCATCGTCAGGCGTTCTGCTTCTTGAGGCGCGAGGCGGCGCGGGCGCGCAGCGTCTGGTCGAGCTCGACCTTGCGGATGCGCACCATCTCGGGCGTCACCTCGACGCACTCATCCTCGCGCGCGAACTCGAGGCACTCCTCGAGGGTCAGCTGACGCGGAGGGGTGAGGCGCTCGAGCTCCTCGGCCGTGGACGACCGGATGTTGTTGAGCTTCTTCTCCTTGGTGATGTTGACGTCCATGTCGTCGGCGCGCGAGTTCTCGCCCACCACCATGCCCTCGTACACCTCGTCACCGGGCTGCACGAAGAACGTCATGCGCTCCTGCAGCGCCATCATCGCGTTGCTCGTGACAGCACCGGCGCGGTCGGCCACGATCGAGCCGTTGTTGCGGGCGACGATGCTGCCGGCCCAGGGCTCGTAGCCGTGCGAGATCGCGTTCGCGATCCCGGTGCCGCGCGTCGTGGTCAGGAACTCGGTGCGGAAGCCGATGAGGCCGCGGCTCGGAACGATGAACTCCATGCGCACCCAGCCGGTGCCGTGGTTCGTCATGCCCTCCATGCGGCCGCGGCGCGCGGCGAGGAGCTGGGTGATCGCGCCGAGGTACTCCTCAGGAGCATCGATCGTCAGGTGCTCGAACGGCTCGTGCAGCTTGCCGTCGATGGTCTTCGTGACCACCTGCGGCTTGCCGACGGTGAGCTCGAAGCCCTCGCGGCGCATGTTCTCGACGAGGATCGCGAGGGCCAGCTCGCCGCGGCCCTGCACCTCCCAGGCGTCGGGGCGCCCGATGTCGACGACGCGGATCGACACGTTGCCGATGAGCTCGCGGTCGAGGCGGTCTTTCACCATGCGCGCCGTCAGCTTGTGGCCCTTGACCTTGCCGACCAGCGGGCTGGTGTTCGTGCCGATCGTCATCGAGATCGCGGGCTCGTCGACCGTGATGGCTGGCAGCGGGCGGATGTCGTCGAGGTCGGCGATCGTCTCGCCGATCGTGATGTCCTCGATGCCCGCGATGGCGACGATGTCGCCGGCCATGGCCGACTCGGCCGGATACCGCTCGAGGGCGCGCGTCTTCAGCAGCTCGGTGATGCGCATCTGGCTGTGCGTGCCGTCGTGGCGCACCCAGGCTACCTGCTGGCCCTTCTTGAGGGTGCCGTTGAAGATGCGCAGAAGCGCGATGCGGCCGAGGAAGGGGCTCGCGTCGAGGTTCGTGACGTGCGCCTGCAGGGGGTGCTCATCGTCATAGGTCGGCGCCGGGATGTGGGACAGGATCGCCTCGAACAGCGGCTCGAGGTCGTCGTTGTCGGGCAGCTGGCCGTCGGCCGGACGGGTGCGGCTGGCCGCGCCGGCGCGGCCCGAGGCGTAGATGACCGGGAGGTCGAGGATCGCGTCGACATCGAGGTCGGGCACCTCGTCCTGCAGGTCGCTCGCCAGCCCGAGCAGGAGGTCGTGGGTCTCCTCCTCGACGGCCTCGATGCGGGCATCCGGTCGATCGGTCTTGTTGACGAGCAGGATCACCGGGAGCTTCGCCGCGAGCGCCTTGCGGAGCACGAACCGGGTCTGCGGCAGCGGGCCCTCGCTCGCGTCGACGAGCAGCACGACGCCGTCGACCATGCTGAGACCGCGCTCGACCTCGCCGCCGAAGTCGGCGTGGCCCGGGGTGTCGATCACGTTGATCGTGATCTCCTGGCCGCCGGCGTGCGTGCCGGTGTAGGTCACCGCCGTGTTCTTGGCGAGGATCGTGATGCCCTTCTCGCGCTCGAGGTCGTTCGAGTCCATCGCGCGCTCCTCGACGTGCGCGTGCGCGGCGAAGGAGCCGGTCTGGCGGAGCATGGCGTCGACGAGGGTCGTCTTACCGTGGTCGACATGGGCGACGATCGCCACATTGCGCAGGTCGGTGCGGGTGGCGAGAGCCATGAGTTAGTCCTTGGTGGCGGCGCGCTGCTCTCGGCGCTCCCGCTGCGCCACAGGATCGGGCAGGGGAACAGCGGCGATGAGGCGCTGAGTGTACGGGTCTTGGGGGTTACGCAGAATCTGATCACGCGAACCCTGCTCGACCAGTCTACCCCGGTGCATCACCGCGATCCGGTGCGCGAGCATGTCGACGACCGCGAGGTCGTGGCTGATGAACAGGCAGGCGAACTGCAGCTTGCTCTGCAGCTCCTGCAGCAGGTCGAGGAATCGGGCCTGCACCGAGACGTCGAGCGCGCTCGTCGGCTCGTCCGCGACCAGCAGCTCGGGGGCGAGCGCGAGAGCGCGCGCGATGCCGACGCGCTGACGCTGGCCGCCAGAGAGCTCGTGCGGGTAGCGGTTGCGGTAGCTGGCGGGCAGCTCGACCTGGCTCAGGAGCTCCTCGACGCGCTTGTCGAGCTCCTTACCCTGCGCCTCCTTGGCGAGCAGCAGCGGTTCGCCGATGCTCTCGCCGATCGGCATGCGCGGGTTGAGGCTCGAACCCGGGTCCTGGAAGACGATGCCGGCCTTGCGGCGCAGCGGCCGGAGCTCCTTCATCGACGCCTGCGAGATGTCGATGCCGGCCGAGATCAGGCGGCCGTACTTGATCGGCAGGAGGCCGACCGCGGCGCGGCCGAGCGTCGTCTTGCCCGACCCCGACTCGCCGACGAGGCCGACGATCTCGCCCGGGTAGACATCGAGGGTGATGTCGTCAGCGGCGAGGAAGGCCGGCACACGGCCGCGCTTCGGGTACTCGATCGAGACGTCCTGGAAGGACAGCACCGGCTCGACCGTCCGCTTCGCGGCCTCGGGGGCGGCCGTCTCGGTGATGTCCAGGCCGAGGTGCGGCACGGCCGCGAGGAGCGACTGCGTGTAGGGGTGCTGCGGGCGCTGGAAGATGTCGAGGGCGGAACCCTGCTCGACGGCCACACCGTCCTTCATCACCATGATCGAGTCGGCGAGGTCGGCGACGACCCCCATGTCGTGCGTGATGAGCACGATCGCGGAATCGAGCCGGCTGCGGAGGCTGCGGAGCAGGTCGAGGATCTCGGCCTGGACCGTGACGTCGAGGGCAGTCGTGGGCTCGTCCGCGATGAGGAGGACCGGGTCGCACGAGATCGCCTGCGCGATCATCGCGCGCTGGCGCTGGCCGCCCGAGAGCTGGTGCGGGTACTTGTAGAAGGCGAGTGCCGGGTCGGGCATGTCGACCTTCTCGAGCAGCTCGATCGCGCGCTCCTTCGCCTGGGCGGGCGTGAGGTCGTAGTGCGTGCGCAGGGTCTCGACGATCTGGAAGCCGACCGTGTAGACGGGGTTCAGGGCCGTCATCGGCTCTTGGAAGATCACGGCGATTTGCTGACCGCGCACCGCGCGCAGCTCGCGCTTGTCGAGGTTGCCGATCTCGCGACCGAGCAGCTTGATCGATCCGGAGACCCGGGCGGTCGAGGGCAGCAGGCCGAGGAGCGCCATCGAGCTGGACGACTTGCCCGAGCCCGACTCGCCCACGATCGCGAGCACCTCGCCGCGCTTGACGCTGTAGTCGAGGCCGATCGCCGCCGGGTAGAACTCGCCGTCGACCCAGAAGTCGACGCCGAGGCCGGAGACCTCCAGAACGGTCTCGACGGCGGTGGAGGTGGTGCTGCTCACGGGAGGTCCTTCCGTGCGGTGGTGAGGCGGGGGGCGGAGCGGCGCTGGTCTGCGAAGCTGGAGGCATGCGCTTCCAGCCCGCGAGCTTCCGCCCCGCGTTCGGTCGAGTTCTGACGATCATCATCGCCGTGATCGGGGCGGGCGCCCTGATCGGCTACATCGCGGCCGGCGACCTGGTCGCGCTGCTGCGATCCGGCTGGTGGCTGGTGCTCATGGTCGCGGTCGTCTGGGCCCTGTACTGGATGCCCCGGGTCGAGGTGCTGGAGCACGCGGTCATCGTGCGCAACCCGCTGACCACCTGGCACGTGCCGTGGGCGGCGATCCAGCGCATCGACACCAAGTGGGCGCTGACCCTCTACACCGAACGACGGCGCGTCGAGGCCTGGGCGGCTCCCGCCTCGGGCCGCTACACGGTGTTCCGGCTGGGACCGGACGACGTGAAGGTCACGGAGTCGGCGCGCGTCGCCGGCGCGATCCGCCCCGGCGACACCCTCTCGAGCGAGAGCGGTGCCGCGGCGAACCACATCCGTCGCCACTGGGAGCAGCTGCGCGACGACGGACTGCTCGACGCGGGCGTCGAGCCGAGCTCGCTGCGGCGCACGCTGAACACGCGCACGGTCGTGCTGCTCAGCGCGCTGGTCGCGCTGGGCCTTCTCGGGCAACTGCTGTAGGAGCATCCGTCAGCCCTAGCCCGCCGTCGGCGCGGCGGCCTTCGGCTTCGCGAGCGCCCGAGCGGTGGGCATGCGCTTCTGCCGCGGGTCGAACGCGTCGCGCAGGCCGTCGCCGATGAAGTTGATGCACAGGGCGATCGCGATGATGAACGCTCCGGGCCACCAGAACAGCCAGGGGCGGGTCGCGAATGCGGCCTGGTTCTGGCTGATGATCACGCCGAGCGAGGTGTCGGGCGGCTGCACGCCGAAGCCGAGGAAGCTCAGACCCGTCTCGAGCAGGATCGCCGCCGCCATCAGCAGCGTCGTGTTCACGATGATGACGCCGATCGCGTTCGGCAGGATGTGCTTGAAGATGATCCGCCGGTCGCTCGCGCCGGCAACGCGCGCCGCGTCGACGAATTCGCGCTCGCGCAGGCTCAGCACCTCGGCGCGCACCAGCCGGGCGAGGCCCGTCCAGGTGAACAAGCCGATGATGACGGCGAGGAATGCGGCACCGAGCCCGCCGACAGCACGGCCGAGAACGGCGCCGATGACGATGAGCGGGATGACGATGACCATGTCGGTCAGGCGCATGAGCACCGCGTCGACCCAGCCGCGGTAGTAGCCCGAGACCGCGCCGATGACGGTGCCGATCGCGGTGGCGATCACGCCGACGATCAGCATGATGACGATCGACTGCTGGGTTCCGCGCATGACGACCGCGAAGGTGTCACGGCCGATCTCGTCCTGCCCGAACGGGTGCAGGCCGAGCGTCACGCCGGCGCCGCCGAGCCACTCGGGCACGAGGCTCAGCGTGGGCTGTCCGCCGTTCTGCACCGGCGGGATGTCCGTCCAGGTCCACAGCCACCATCCGGGCGTCTTCACCTGGATGCCGAAGAACGAGAAGTCGAATCCGACGGCGGTGAAGGCGAGGACGATGATGAAGGCGAGCGAGATCATCGAGATGACCGCGCCCTTGTGCCGGAAGAACCGGCGGCGCACGATCTGGCCCTGCGAGAGGCCCTCGACCTCCTTGTTGGCGATGTTGTTCTCGGCGTCGGTGACGCCGGCGACGGGGGCGGTGCTCTTCTTGCTCATCAGCTGACTCGGATTCGGGGGTCGAGGGAGGCGTAGACGAGGTCGGCGATCAAGTTGAACAGGATCGCGAGACCGCCGACGACGACGAAGAAGGCCATGACCGGGTTCGGGTCCACGGCCCGCAGACCGTTGATGAAGAGCTGGCCCATGCCCGTCCAGCCGAACACCGTCTCGGTGATGACCGCGCCGCCGACGATGCCGCCGATGTCGAAGGCAACGATCGTGGCGATCGGGATCAGCGCGTTGCGGAAGGCGTGACGCACGACCACGGTGCGCTCCGCGAGGCCCTTGGCGCGCGCGGTGCGGATGTAGTCCTGGTTCATGACCTCGAGCAGGCTCGCGCGCGAGTACCGCGTGTAGGTGGCGAACGAGATCAGGATGATCGCCATCGTCGGCAGCAACAGGTGCGTGTAGATGTCGACGCCCTGCACCCAGAGAGAGCCCTCGAGGTTCGGGGTCGACGAGCCGATCGTCGCGATCGGGCGTCCGCGGATGCGGCCCGAGCTCGCGTAGTCGTCCCAGACCATCATGAACCGATCGAGCGCGATGGCGCCCGCGGTGATGAAGCCGGTGAAGGCCGCCACCCGCATGACCGGGCCCTTGTCGACGCCGCCCATGAACCAGCCGATGCCCATGCTCACGCCGATGGTGAGGGCGGCGAGAGCTGCGAGCATCCACCACTCGGTGATCGAGTACGAGATGCCGTACTGGAACGGGAAGTAGAGCACGATGCCGAGGCCGGCGACCGCGAGCGAGGCGAAGAGCGCGCGGCGGTTCTTGAGGCCGGTGATGAGGGCCGTGAAGCCGACCGCCGCACCGAGACCGATGATCGCGACGCCGACGATCGACAGACCCGGGTACGTGAACCAGTCGATGAGGTTCATGATCACGAGCATCGACGCCGTCGCACCCGCCGCCACCGCGAAGGTGATCGCCTTGCGGCGCAGAGTGCCCGGGATGATCGATGCCCAGAGCAGACCGCCGACGAGCGTCAGGACGGCGATGAGCCAGACGGGGAGCTGCGGGTCGTCCTCGAGGAAGTCGTTGAAGCCGATGGCGATGAACTGCTTGAGCAGAACGGCGACCCAGAAGACCGGCAGCGAGAAGAAGAGGAAGGAGATGAAGGTGACGCTGTAGTCGTACCCGGAGTACTGACGGAGCGCCGTCGTGATGCCGACGATGAGGCCGAGGATGATCGCGACGATGGTCGCGATGGTGACGAGCTGGATCGTCGACCCGAGGGCCTGCTCGAGCAGGACGTTCACGTCGCGGCCCTGGACGGTGACGCCGAAGTTGCCGCCGAGCACACCGCGCTCGCCCGCAGCCGGGTCACCGAAGAGCCAGATGAAGTACCGCAGCGGCGGGATGACGTCGAGGCGCAGCAGCTTGATGCGGGCCTCGATCAGCTGCTCCTTGTTCGGAGCGTTGCTCAGCCGGAGGTCTTCGAGGGGGTCGTCGGAGAAGGCGACCAGGTTGTACATGAGGAACGTGGCCGCGAGGAGCACGAACACGGAGGCGATGAGTCGCCGGATCACGAATGATGCCATGGGGGTGGCGCCCTACCTATCTGCGTAACGGGGGGTGCGCTCAGTGGTGGGCGCTGGGGCCGCAGATGCGACCCCAGCGCCCGTTCACTGTGCTAGCTGACCGGAGTCAGTCGGGAGCGGGGCTCTCGACTAGTTCGACTCGGTCGGCTCCCAGTCCCACGCGTTCCAGAAGATGGTCGGCGACAGGGGGCCCGGGTTCACGTTGGTCACGCGGTCCGAGAACGCGGTGACGGCCGGGAACTGGAAGATGGTGACTCCGTAGAAGTCGTCCATCAGCAGCTTGTCGATCTCCAGCTGGATCTCGATCTGGCGCTCGGGGTCGAGCGTCACGTCGAGCTCGTCGAGGAGAGCGTCAACCTGAGGGTTGCTGTAGTAGTTCAGGTTGTTGATGCCGCCGGTGCGGAAGGTCGACGAGCTGTTGGTCACACCGAGGCTCGTCGACTGCCAGCCGAAGAACACCGCGTCGTAGGCGCCGGGCGTGCCGAGCAGGCCACCCCACTCCGGGCTGCCGCAGTCCTCGACCACGAAGCCCGCCTCCTGAGCCGACGCCTGGATCAGCGCGAACTCGTTGACACGACGCGGGTTGTTCGACGCGTACAGGATGCAGACGGCCGGGTCGGTGACGCCAGCCTCGGCGATGAGCGCCTTGGCGCCCTCGATGTCGACCTCGCCGAACTTCTCGGCCATGCCGTTGTTGGCAACGGTCTCGTCGTAGCCGGCGGCACCCGGGAGGAAGAGCTGCGAGTTGCGCACCTCGGCCTCGGGGTTCAGCGGCTTGATGAGGGTGTCGACGATCTGCTGGCGCGGAACCGTCTTCAGGAAGGCCTCGCGGAGCAGCGGGTTGTCGAACGTGCCGTTCTTCGAGTCGGAGAACTGCAGGTCGAGGTGCTCGTACACGGCCTCCTCGCCACCGAGGACGGTCACACCGTCGAGCGCCGCGAGGGCGTCGGCAACGTCGGCCGTGGCCTGGGGGCTGATGATGTCGACCTCACCGTTGGCGAGCGCCTGCACGGCGGCCAGCGGGTCGGAGATGAACCGGATGGTGATCTCCTCGATGTTCGGGAGGTTCGCACCGCGGTAGTTCTCGTTGGCGGTCAGCGTGATCGACTGGTCAGCGACGAAGTCGGAGATCACGTAGGGGCCGTTCACGACGAGGAGGTTGGCGTCCTCCTCGGCCGGGAGCTCGGTGAAGTTCCAGTCCGAGTTCCAGACGCTCGAGATCGGGGCCAGAGCCGCGGCGTCCGCGTTCTGCACGGCCTCGACGAGCGCGTCCTTGGCCTCCTGGGCGTCCTCGATGCCGAGGGCGCGCTGCGCGACGACGTGCGCCGGCAGGCCGACACCGAAGACGAGCTCCCAGTCGACGAAGAACTCGTCGTAGACCAGGGTGATCGACTTGCCGTCGATCTCCGGGGTCTCCGTAACGAGCTGGAGGCCCGCGCCGATGGCGCCGTCGAAGTACACGACGTCGGTCGGGTAGTCGTCGGTGAACTCACCGGTCTCGGGGTCGGTGAACTCGCCCGGGTCGAAGTCGGGGGTGTTCAGAACGCCCGAGTTCGCGGCCCACGCGAGCAGCATGTCCGCGGCGTCGACGGGGGTGCCGTCCGACCACTGGACGTCGTCCGCGATCGTGTACTTGACGGTCAGCGGGTCCTCCGAGACGAGCTCGTAGGTGCCGAACGACTCGTCCTTCACGAGGGCGGGCTCGTTGTTGTAGTAGTTGAAGCCACCGCTGGTCAGGTACACGATGTTGGCGTTAGCCGTGGCGTTACCGAACGACGTGTTGCTGTTGTACGAGTAGAACGGCTGGTTCCACGCGACCGTGATCGAGCTTCCCTCGACGACCTCGGACTGCGGCGCTGCGCAAGCCGAGAGAACGAGAGCGCTCGCCGCGATCGTGGCCGTGGCGGCCGCGAATCTGCTGATACGCAATTTTCCTCCTGTGCAAGATGGACACGTGTCGGCACGTTTTCCGAGCGCACCGTCACGTCTGTTGGGTTCGACCCTAGAAGCCCAGAGACACCCCCGCCAAACTGTAGGCCCATTCGTTACACACCGGTAACGCTTGCGCGGTAGAGGCGCGGGAAACGCACGATCCTTGCGCGCGGCTCGCGCATTTGTGCACGGATGCGCGCTCAGAGTGCGGACTGTTGCGAGAACGGGCGGCTCGGGCCCCGAACACCCCGCCGACGCCGGGCGGAGCGACTGTGGAACCGCACCAAAGAGCGGCCAGCATTCGGGGCGAGGATTGAGGAGTCGGCACAATCGCGGCCGGAGCGGCCGAGAATGTGGGGGTGACGACCCGCCCGCACCCCCTCCCCGATCAGCGCGAGCCGAGCGATCGGCGGATCCGCGTCGAGATCCTCCTCGTGCTGGGACTGTCGCTCGGCGCGAGCGCCGTGTACTCGCTGGTCGCGATCGCCAACCGCCTCACGCGCGACGTGCCGCTCGGCGAGCAGACGGCGACGATCAACCCCCCGCGCGATGAGCGGCCGATCTTCGACCTGATCTACCAGCTGCTCGGCGTGCTGTTCGACCTCGTGCCGGTCGCCCTCGTGGCCTTCCTGCTGTGGAGCGCAACGCGACCGCACCTCGGCCGGCTCGGCATCGACGGCACGCGGCCGTGGCGGGATGCCCGCGACGGGCTCGGCCTGGCGGCGCTCGTCGGCGTCCCGGGCCTCGCGCTGTACCTCGGGGCCCGCGAGCTGGGACTCGCCGTGACCGTGGTGCCGACCGCGCTCGACGAGCACTGGTGGACGGTGCCGGTGCTGCTGCTGGCGGCGGCGCGCGCGGGCATCGTCGAGGAGGTCATCGTCGTCGGCTACCTGTTCGCGCGGCTGCGCGACCTGCGCTGGGGGCCGTGGGCGATCATCCTGACCAGCGCGCTGCTGCGGGGCACCTACCACCTCTACCAGGGCTTCGGCGGCTTCGTCGGCAACGTCGCGATGGGCGTGCTGTTCGGCTGGCTCTACACGCGCTACGGGCGGCTGCTGCCGCTCGTGATCGCGCACACCATCCTCGACGCCGTCATCTTCATCGGCTACCCGTGGGCGGCCGCGACCTTCCCGGCGCTCTTCGCGCCCCCCACCTCGTAGAGCAGCAGGTCAGGCGAAGGCTTCACCCCGCGCCGGAGGCGCGGCAATAGGCACAGCGGGGACTCCGATCGAAGCGGTCGCCGTCAGGCGAAGGCTTCACCCCGCGCCGGAGGCGCGGCAATAGGCACAGCAGGGACTCCGATCGAAGCGGTCGCCGTCAGGCGAACGCTTCGATCGGAGGGCAGGCGCAGACGAGGTTGCGGTCGCCGTACGCCTGGTCGACGCGGCGCACCGGCGGCCAGTACTTGTCGACGCGCGCACCCGCGAACGGGTAGACGGCGAGTTCGCGCGAGTAGGGGTGCTCCCACTCACCGGCGATGACGCTCTCGGCCGTGTGCGGCGCGTTCACCAGCGGGTTGTCGTCCGCCGGCCACTCCCCCGCCGCGACGCGGTCGGCCTCGTGGCGGATCGCGATCATGGCCTGGATGAACCGCTCGAGCTCGGCGAGGTCCTCCGACTCGGTCGGCTCGACCATGAGCGTGCCCGCAACCGGGAACGACATGGTCGGCGCGTGGAAGCCGTAGTCCATGAGCCGCTTGGCGACGTCGTCGTTGCCGATGCCGGTCGCCTCCTTGAGCGGGCGCAGGTCGAGGATGCACTCGTGCGCGACGAGCCCGTTCTCACCCGCGTACAGCACCGGGTAGTGCTCCCGCAGGCGCAGCGCGACGTAGTTGGCGGCGAGCACCGCGTTGGCGGTCGCATCCGTCAGCCCCTCGGCGCCCATCATGCGGGCGTACGCCCACGAGATCGGCAGGATGCTCGCCGAACCGTACGGCGCGGCGGAGACGGGCGCGCCCGCGTGCTCGACGGTTCCAGCGCGACCGGTGGCCATGTCGAACGGCGGGTGCTGGTGCATCTGCGCGAGCGGGTGCCCCGGCAGGAAGGACGCGAGGTGCGCCTTCGCCGCGACCGGCCCGACACCGGGCCCGCCGCCGCCGTGCGGGATGCAGAAGGTCTTGTGCAGGTTGAGGTGGCTCACGTCGCCGCCGATGTCGCCGTAGCGGGCGTAGCCGAGCAGCGCGTTGAGGTTGGCGCCGTCGATGTACACCTGGCCGCCGGCCTCGTGCACCGCCGCGGTGACCTCCATGACGTCGTGCTCGTAGACGCCGTGCGTCGACGGGTAGGTGATCATGAGCGCGGCGAGCTCGTCGCGGTTCTCGGCGATCTTGGCGCGCAGGTCGGCGAGGTCGACATCACCGGTCTCGGTGGTGGCGACGACGACGACGCGCATGCCGGCGAGCACCGCGCTGGCCGCGTTCGTGCCGTGCGCGCTCGACGGGATCAGGCACACCGTGCGGTGCAGGTCGCCGCGCGAGCGGTGGTAGCCGCGGATCGCGAGGAGCCCGGCGAGCTCGCCCTGGGAGCCCGCGTTGGGCTGCAGCGAGACCGCGTCGTAGCCGGTGAGCTCGGCGAGCCAGGTCTCGAGCATGCCGATGAGGATCAGCGAGCCCTGGACGTCCTCGACGGGGGCGAAGGGGTGCAGGCCGCTGAACTCGGGCCACGTGACGGCCGCCATCTCGGTGGCCGCGTTGAGCTTCATCGTGCACGAGCCGAGCGGGATCATGCCGCGGTCGAGCGCGTAGTCGCGGTCGGCGAGGCGCTTCAGGTAGCGCATCATCGACGTCTCGCTGCGGTGCGTGTGGAACACCGGGTGCGTCATGTACTCGGATGCTCGGCGCAGGCTCGCGGGGACGGCCGGCTCCGACTCCGCCACCCAGCCGGAGCCGAGGCCGAAGACCTCCGCCAGAACCGGGCCGATGTCGGCCGCGGTGCCCGTGTTCGCGGCGGCCGAGGTGACCTCGTCGACGCTGATCCGCAGCGTATCGGCGTCGACCTGCCACAGCAGCAGGTCGCGCTCGCGGGCCGCGGCCACGAAGTCGGCGGCACGGCCGGGTGCACGGAGCTCGAGGGTGTCGAAGAACGCATCGTGGGCGACGGTGTAGCCGGCGCCGCGCAGGTGAGTGGCGAGCACGATGGCCTGCCGGTGGATGCGCTCGGCGATTCGGCGCAGCCCGTCGGGCCCGTGGTAGACCCCGTACATCGAGGCCATGACGGCGAGCAGCACCTGCGCGGTGCAGATGTTGCTGGTCGCCTTGTCGCGGCGGATGTGCTGCTCACGGGTCTGCAGCGTGAGGCGGTAGGCGGGGCGCCCGTCGGCGTCCTTCGAGACGCCGACCAGGCGGCCGGGCATCTGCCGCTCGAGGCCCTCGCGCACGGCGAGGTAGCCGGCGTGCGGTCCGCCGAAGCCCATCGGCACGCCGAAGCGCTGCGTGGTGCCGACGGCGACGTCGGCGCCGAGCTCACCCGGGCTGGTTATGAGCGTCAGCGCGAGCAGGTCGGCGGCGACGATCGCGAGGCCGCCGTGCTCCTTGACGCGGGCGATGACCGCCGACGGGTCCCAGATGCGGCCCGAGGCCGCCGGGTACTGCACGAAGACGCCGAAGGCCTCGGGCAGGTCGGCCGGATCGGTGTCGGCGAGCGGCAGGTACGCCAGCTCGAGGCCGAGCGCCTCGGCGCGGCCGTCGAGCACGGCACGGGTCTGCGCGAACAGGTCGCTGTCGACGAGGAAGACGTTCGACGCCGAGCCGGAGGCGCGGCGCGCGAGCAGCATGCCCTCGACGACCGCGGTCGCCTCGTCGAGCATCGACGCGTTCGCCGTGTGCAGCCCGGTGAGGTCGCTGACCATGGTCTGGAAGTTCAGCAGCGCCTCCAGGCGGCCCTGCGAGATCTCAGGCTGGTAGGGCGTGTAGGCCGTGTACCAGCTCGGGTTCTCGAGCACGTTGCGCTGGATGACCGCCGGCGTCACCGTGCCGTAGTAGCCCTGGCCGATGAGGCTTACGCGCACGCGGTTCTCGGCGGCGATGGCGCGCAGCTCGGCGAGAGCCTGGGCCTCGGTCGCCGGAACCGGGAGGGTGCGGAGGGGCGCGGTCTGGCGGATCGCGGCGGGAACGGCCGCATCCATGAGCGCATCGAGCGAGGCGTAGCCGAGCGCGTCGAGCATGAGCTGACGGGCGTCGGTGTCGATGCCGATGTGGCGGTTGCTGAAGTCGAGAGACATGACGGCGGGATGCTCCTACTCGCCGATGAGGGCGCGGTACTCGTCGGCGCTCAGCAGGGCGGGGGCGCTCGCAACGCGCACCTTCACCAGCCAGCCGTCACCGTAGGGGTCGCTGTTGATGGTCTCGGGCGCGTCGACGACGGCCTGGTTGGCCTCGACGACCTCGCCGTCGAGCGGCGCGTAGAGCTCGCCGACCGACTTGGTCGACTCGACCTCGCCGACGATTGAGCCGGCGGCGAGCGCCGCCCCGACCTTGGGCAGGTCGACGTAGACGACGTCGCCGAGCGCGTCGGCGGCGTACTGGGTGATGCCGACGGTGGCGACATCGCCGTCGAGGCGCACCCACTCGTGCTCGGCGGTGTACTGCAGATCGCTGGGGATCGCGCTCATGGTCAGGCCTCTTTCTTGTAGAAGGGGAGCGGAACGACGGTGGCCGGGATGCGCGTGCCCCGCACATCCAGGTCGAGAACGGTGCCGAGCTCGGCCGCGGCCGGGTCGACGAAGGCCATCGCGATCGGGTGGCCGAGGGTCGGCGAGAGGGCGCCGGAGGTGACCTCGCCGACGAGCTGCTCGCCCCGGTAGACGGGGTACTCGGCGCGCGCGGCGCGGCGGCCCTCGGCCGCGAGGCCGACGAGCACGGGAGCGCCCA
>JAIWOM010000248.1 GCA_020216895.1 Microcella sp. | reverse complement strand
CGAGGTCGCGGGCGGCGCTCAGGCCGGCGAGGCCGGCGCCGATCACGATGGCATCGGTGCGGGTCATGGGGTCCTCCGGGGTCGGGCGGTGACGGGTCGGGCGCTGAGGGGTGGGATGCGGAGCCGGTGCTGCTCAGCCCCGCAGGCGCTCGCCACGCGGGTCGTAGAACGGGCGGCGGGAGACGGTCGCGGGCACGGCGACACCGCGGCACTCGACGGCGAAGCCCGGGCTGTCGGCGCCGTTCTCCGACCCCGCCGCGAGCGCGGCCGTATCGACGAGCGCTGGGTGGACGATGGCGATGCCCACCGACCGGCCCAGCGTGTGACCGTAGGCGCCGCTCGTCATGCGCCCCACCTCGACACCGTCGCGCAGCAGCGCCTCGTCGTGCACGAGCATCGCCTCCGGGTCATCGAGGGCGACGAACACGGTGCGGTGCTTCGGGGCGCGCGGGTCGAGCGCGGCGAGTGCGTCGCGGCCCACGAAGCCGCCCGGCTTGTCGAGCGCGACGGTGAAGCCGAGGCCCGCCGCGTAGGGGTCGTCGGCGGGGCCGATGTCGTGGCCGAGGTGGCGGTAGCCCTTCTCGCTGCGCAGGGTGTCGAGCGCATGGTAGCCCGCCATCCGCACGCCGAGCTCCTGCCCGGCCTCCCACAGCGCGTCGAGCACGTTCACGGCGAGATCCGCCGTCGGGTAGAGCTCGTAGCCGAGCTCGCCGACGAAGCTGATGCGCAGGCTGTAGGCGAAGCCGTCGGCCACTTCGACCTCGCGGCCCGTCTGGTAGGGCTGCGCCGCGTCGGACCAGTCCTCCGGCGAGACGCGCTCGAGCAGGGCGCGGCTGAGCGGCCCCATCACGCCGATCGTCGCGTACATCGCGGTGACGTCGGTGACCACCGCGGCGAGCCCGCGCGCGAGCCGCCGCAGCAGCCCGAGCGAGGCGTGGTGGCTGAACGAGGGTGTGACGACGAGGAATCGGTCGGCCGCGAGGCGGGTGACGGTGCCGTCGAGCTCGATACCGCCGTTGCGGTTGACGAACAGCGTGTAGACGGCCTGCCCGACGGCCACGTCGACGTCGGACGTGACGGCGCGCTGGACGAGGGCGAGAGCATCCGGCCCCGCGATCTCGACCTTGGTGAACGGGCTGAGGTCGAACAGGGCGACCCCCTCGCGCGCGGCCGTGTGCTCGGCGGCGACCTGGTCGAACCAGCCGGGCCGCCGGTAGCTGTAGCCCTGCTCGGGGGTGGGCCCGCCGTACCAGAGGGCGCGCTCGCCACCGTTGACCTCGCCGAACCGGGCGCCCAGCTCGGCGAGCCGTGCGTGCAGGGGAGTGCGGCGCACGTCGCGCGCGGTCTGCGACTGGTAGCCGGGCCAGTGCATCGCGTACAGCCGCCCGAGGCTCTCGACGGTGCGGGCGTGCAGGTAGCGCCGGTTGCTCTGGTGCCGCGAGAACCGCCGCACGTCGACGCTCGAGGAGTCGAACTGGGGCGATCCGGCGATGATCCACCGGGCCAGTTCGCGGCCGATGCCGGGCCCGTAGATGATGCCCTGCGAGTTGAGGCCGGCGGCGACGAACAGGTTCTCGACCTCGGCGGTCTCGCCCATCAGGAAGGCCGTGTCGGGGGTGAAGCTCTCGGGTGCGGTGAGGAAGCGGTCGTACCCGGCGGGGCCGAGCGCGGGTACGGTGCGCTCGGCGGCGGTGCGCACGGGCGCAAAGTGGTCCCAGTCGTCGGGGAACGTCGCGAACCCGTCCGCGGCGATTGTCTCGACCCCGCGCGGGATGCCCTGAGGCTCGAACGCGCCCACCAGCAGCCGCCCGGCCTCGGGGCGGATGTAGTAGCTGTGGTCCACGTCGCGCAGCACCGGCAGGGTCGGCGCTGCTCCGGTGATCTCGGTCGAGCGCACATGCACGTGCTCGGCCGCGTACAGGGGCAGTGAGACGCCGGCGGTGCGGGCGAGATCGCGGCTCCACAGCCCGCCGGCGATGACGACGCGGTCGGCGGCGATCGCAGCGTGCTCGGTGACGACGCCCGTGGCCCGTCCGTTCTCGTGGGCGATGGCAGTGACAGCCACCCCCTCGCGGATCGTGACACCCGCCCGATACGCCAGCGTCGCGATGGCGAGTGCGGCCCAGCCGGGGTTCAGATACCCGTCGTCCGGGAAGTGCAGGGCGGCGAGCACCCCGTCGGGCGACGCGATCGGCCAGAGCCTCGAGACGGCCTCGGCCTCGACGAGGTGCGCCTCGATGGTGCTGCGCACCGCGACATCGCGCGCATAGGCGAGCTCGTCGACGCGCCCCGGCTGGCGCGCGATGCTGAGCGACCCGCTGCGCGTGAACGACACGTCGAGCCCTGACCGCGCCTCGAGGTCGCCGTAGAACGCCAGGCCGTACGACGACAGGCCGGTCATCGCGCGCGAACCGCGGGCACCCGCGACGAGGCCGGCGGCGTGCCAGGTGGTGCCGCTGGTGAGCACGCCGCGCTCGAGCAGCAGCACGTCGTCGACACCCGCCTCGGCGAGGTGCAGCGCGATGCTCGTGCCGATGATGCCGCCGCCGACGACGATCGTGCCGGACGCGGCTGGGTGCACGCATCGCTCTGACGCAATCTGCCTCTGGGGCAATGTGCCTCCGTCGGCACGTGCCGCGGGAGGCACATTGCCGCGACGACGGGCCACCACCGCTTGCTTGTTGTCCACGAGGCCA
>JAIWOM010000010.1 GCA_020216895.1 Microcella sp. | reverse complement strand
CGCGCGCCTGCACCGGCTCGGGCAGCTTGAGCAGGCGGAGGGTGTTCGTGATCTGCGGCCGCGAACGCCCGAGCCGCTCGGCGAGCTGCTCCTGCGTGATGCCGAAGTCCTCGAGCAGCTGCTGATAGGCGCTGGCCTCCTCGAGCGGGTTCAGCTGCGCCCGGTGGAGATTCTCCAGCAGAGCATCCCGCAGCATGTTCTCGTCGGCCGTGCTGCGGACGATCGCGGGGATCGCCTCGAGACCGGCGATCGTGGATGCGCGGAGCCGGCGCTCGCCCATGATGAGCTCGTAGGCGGGCTCACCGGGCTGGGCCCCGGCCCGCTCGCGCACGACGATGGGCTGCAGCACCCCGAACTCACGCACGGAGTGCACGAGCTCCTGCAGCTCCTCCTCGCGGAACTCGGTGCGCGGCTGCTGCGGGTTGGGGACGATGTCGCTCGGCGCGATCGCCGCCAGACGGGCACCCGGCACCGCCGCGAGCTGCTCGCCCTCGGTCGGCGCGGGGGCCGGGAAGAAGACGTCGACGGGCCTCTCGCCGTCGCCGGTCGGGATGAGCGCGCCGATGCCGCGCCCGAGTCCGGTGCGCTTCTGCGCCATCAGGCCCCCTCTCCGCGTCGAGCGATCTCCGCCGCCGCCTCCAGGTAGGAGAGCGAGCCGGGGGAGCCCTCGTCGTAGCTGATCACGCTCTGCCCGTAGCTCGGCGCCTCGCTGATGCGCACCGAGCGCGGGATCACCGTCTCGAGCACCTGCTGCGGGAAGTGCTCGCGCACGTCGCTCACGACCTGGTTCGCGAGGTTGGTGCGGGCGTCGTACATGGTCAGCAGGATCGTCGACACCCGCAACTGCGGGTTCAGGTGCCGCTCGATGAGCTGGATGCTGTTGAGCAGCTGGCTGAGGCCCTCGAGCGCGTAGTACTCGCACTGGATGGGGATGAGCACCTCGCGCGCGGCGACGAACGCGTTGATGGTGAGCAGGCCCAGTGACGGCGGGCAGTCGATGAAGACGTAGTGGAAGGGCTCGGTGCTGGCCGCGAGGAAGGCGTCCAGCGCCGTGCGGAGGCGTTGCTCCCGCGCGACGAGCGAGACCAGCTCGATCTCCGCACCGGCGAGGTGGATGGTCGCAGGGACGCAGAACAGGGTCTCGAACTCGGGGCTCTTCTGCACGACGTCCGCGAGGGGGGAGTCGCCGACGACCACGTCGTAGACGCTCGGGGTCTCGGCGCGGTGCTCGACACCGAGAGCCGTCGAGGCGTTGCCCTGCGGGTCGAGATCGATGACCAGCACGCGCGCACCCGAGCGCGCCAGTGCCGCCGCCAGGTTGACGGTCGTCGTGGTCTTGCCGACGCCGCCCTTCTGGTTCGACACCGTGAACACCCGGGTGGTGGCGGGCAGGGGGAGCGAGGTGCCCTCGAGCGCCAGCCGCCGACGGGTGATCTCCGCGACCTCGCGGGCCAGCGGGGTGCTCTCGTCGTACACGCCCTCGGTCGTCACCAGTGAGCCTCCTGCTCGAATGTTTCACGTGAAACGGGCGCCGATCGACGACGCCCGCCCGGCACCGTCCGCTCGCGCCGCTCAGGGCGACGGCTCAGGATGCCTCGCCTACTGTAGCCCGAAACAGCCGGGTGACCTCGGGCAGGAGCCCGACCCCGAGCTCGAGCACGGCGATGTCGCGGACGCGGTGCTTCTGCAGCACCTTCGACGCCGCGGTGATCTCCTCCTCGACCCGCGCTCCCTTGAGGAAGAGCAGCTCGCCGCCGGCCCGGAGGAGCGGCGCAGTGATGGGAACGAGGGTGCGCAGCGCACTGACCGCTCGCGCCGTGACCTGGTCGAAGGGGCCCGCGTCGCGGGCCTCCTCGGCACGGGCGCGCAGCACGGTCACGTTGGTCAGTCCCAGCCGGGCCGACTCGTCACGGAGCCAGTCCGTGCGGCGCTCCATCGGCTCGATCAGCGTGACCTCCACGTCGGGACGGGCAAGTGCCAGGACCAGGCCGGGAAGACCGGCTCCGCTGCCGACGTCGGCGAGGCGACCGCCCGCCTGCAGGAAGGGCGCGACGAGCGCGCTGTTCAGCACATGGCGCGTCCAGACGCGTCCGACCTCGAGCGGGCCGATCAGGCCGAGGCGCTCGCCATGCTCGATGAGGTCAGCGGTGTACCGGCGACCGAGCTCGAGGGCGTGCCCGAGGATCTCGGTTGCCGCCGCCGGCTCGCGCTCGGGGCCCGGCGATGTTTCACGTGAAACGCCGAAGGTCGGCTCAGCCACGACGGATGACCGTGTGCCGGTCCGCGCCCTCGCCCTCCGACTCGGAGACGTAGCCGCGCTCGGCCACGAGGTCATGAACCAACTTGCGCTCGTAGCTCGACATCGGGGGGAGGGCGGCCGATGCGGCCCCGGCCTCGAGGCGCTCGACGGCGCGATCGACCAGGCGCTGCAGCTCGTCGGCACGGGCATCGCGCGAGCCGGCGATATCCAGGATCAGGCGGGAGAACTCACCCGTGCGGGCGTGCACCGCGAGCCGGGTGAGCTCCTGGAGCGCCGCGACCGTGTCGGGCTTGGAGAGCACGCGGAGGGCATCCGGCTCATCGGCCTCGATGGAGAGGTAGACGCGGCCGGCCGTCGTGGTGATCTCGATGTCGCCATCGAGGTCGGCCAGGTCGAGCAGCTCCTCGAGGTAGTCCGCGGCCACATCGCCTTCGTCGACACCCGCGGCGGATGCCGTCGTCTCGAGAGTCGTGCCGTCGACGACGGCGTCAGGGGTGGAGGTCATGGTCTAGCGACCGCCCTTCTTCTTCGCACGGTTCTTGCCGACCGGCTGCTGGCGCTGAGTCTTCTTGGGCTCCACGATCACGGTGCCCTCGATCTCCTCGTCGACGATGCCCTTCTTCTGGCGCTTCTTGGCCAGGCGGGCCTCGCGGGCGAGGGCGGCCTCGCTGCCGGGAGTCGGCATGTTCCGGATAACGATGAACTGCTGGACCATCGTCCAGATGTTGGAGACGAACCAGTAGAACATCACGCCGAGGGGGAAGGCGATGCCGGAGAAGAGGAAGACCACCGGGAGGACGTAGAGCAGGATGCGCTGCTGCCGGTACATCGGCGAGGCCTTCATCTCGGCGCTCTGGTTCTTCGACATGATCTGCAGCTGCGTGATGAACTGCGACGCGGTCATGAGGACGATGAGGATGGCGGCGATCACGATGACCCAGAAATTGCCGTCGTTGTTGACCATGGTCGCGCCGAGGGGAGCGATGCCGAACAGGGTCGCCCGACCGAACTCCTGCGACAGCTGCTCGTTGAGGAGACCGACGCCGGTGAGCCCGTTGAAAGAGTTGTTGAGAACGGAGAAGAGGCCGAAGAAAATCGGCATCTGCACCAGGATCGGGAGGCACGAGGCGAAGGGGCTCGTCTTGTGCTTGCCGTAGAGGGCCATGGTCTCGCGCGACATCGCCTCACGGGAGAACTGGTCGCGCTTGCCCTTGTACTTGTCCTGGATCTTCTTGAGGTCCGGAGCGATCTCGAGCATCTTGCGCTGGCTCTTGATCTGGCGCACGAAGAGGGGGATCAGCGCGGCGCGGACCACGACGACGAGGCCCGCGATCGACAGCACCCACGTCAGGCCGGCCTCGCTCTGCAGGCCGAGCGCCGTGAAAAGCGAGTGGAAGCCCACGAGGATCGCCTCGATCGCCCACTTGATGGGCCAGAGGATGAGACCGAAGAAGTCCATCGGATCTACGCCTTTCTTTCGATCACCATGAAGCCCCACCGCGTGCGGCGATAAGGGGACGTCTCGTTGACGGGCCAGTCATCGATGCCGCCGTCGGCCCAGGGGTGGCAGCGGCCCAACCGCTTCGCGGTGAGCCAGCCACCGCGGACCACCCCGTGCTCCTGAACCGCACCCAGCCCGTAGGCCGAGCAGCTCGGGTAATACCGGCACACCTGACCGTACAGCGGAGAGATCACCGCGCGGTACACGCGGAGCAGGGCGATGACGACGTTGCGGGGGATCAGACCGATGGTGCGCGCGATGCCGACGAGCCTGTCGTTCATGCCGCCACCACCGCCTGTCGCACCGCTCCGCCGATCTCCGCCCGCAGGGTATCCCACTCCGCTTCGCGCGAGCCCGGCAGGGCCCGCACGACGACGAGCTGACCCGGAGCGGCATCGCGGACGCTCTCCGCGCAGATCGCCTGGATGCGCCGGCGGACGCGATTGCGGACGACGGCGTTCCCCACCTGCTTCGACACGATCACACCGAACAGCGGTCCGTCCACATCGGCGGCGATGCGGTAGCAGACGGCGGACGCGGTCGGGAAACGGCGCCCCCGGCGGACGGCGAGACGGAAGTCATCGGCCCGGGTGAGGCGATGTGCTCGTGGGAGCACCGCGAGGCTCAGGCGGAGAGTTCGGTGCGACCCTTGCGACGACGCGCAGCGAGGATCGCGCGGCCGGCACGGGTGCGCATGCGCAGACGGAAGCCGTGAACCTTCGCGCGGCGGCGGTTGTTCGGCTGGAAGGTGCGCTTGCTCATGGTTCTCTCCTCGACCCTGCGGGCCTGCGACGACGAAAGGGACTGCCCGACCGCCAGGAATGGCGCAGACAGAAGTCAACCGGTTAACAATAGGCTCCGGCCGCACCCCGGTCAAACCGCACCATGACCGACCGCATTATCCACATGCTGGGGAGAGCCCGTCGGCAACGACGCGCCGTGGTCGGATTACAGTTATCCACACCACTGTCCACTGACGTCCGAGGAGTCCGCATGTCCACCGAGATCGAGTCCCCGCAGGAGCTCTGGGAGTCGGTCCGCGCGGTGCTCACCGCGGACGAGCGCATCACCCCGCAGCTACACGGCTTCATCAACCTGGTCGAGCCGCGCGGCGTCATGGCGGGCACCTTCTACCTGGAGGTGCCGAACGAGCTGACACGAGGGATGCTGGAGCAGCGCATCCGTCTGCCCCTGCTCAGCGCGCTCTCGACCGTGGCCGAGGACGCGGTGACGAGCTTCGCGATCGTGGTGAATCCGGAGATCCAGAACGAGGTGCTCGACGCGAGCCCGGACGTCACCGAGCAGAGCCCCTCGTACATCGAGCAGCCGGTAGCGACCCCGACGCTCGAGACCCCGGGCCGGCGCAGCGACAGCCGGCTCAACGAGAAGTACAGCTTCGACAACTTCGTCATCGGTGGCTCGAACCGCTTCGCCCACGCGGCTGCCGTCGCCGTGGCTGAGGCGCCGGCGAAGGCCTACAACCCGCTCTTCATCTACGGCGAGTCGGGGCTGGGCAAGACCCACCTCCTGCACGCGATCGGTCACTACGCCGAGAGCCTCTACCCGGGAATCCGCGTCCGGTACGTGAGCTCGGAGGAGTTCACGAACGACTTCATCAACTCGATCGCCAACAACCGCGCGAGCCTGTTCCAGTCGCGCTACCGCGAGATCGACATCCTGCTGATCGACGACATCCAGTTCCTGCAGGGCAAGGACTCGACGCAGGAGGCGTTCTTCCACACCTTCAACACGCTGCACGACCACAACAAGCAGGTGGTCATCACGAGCGACCTCCCGCCGAAGCACCTCACCGGCTTCGAGGACCGCATGCGCAGCCGCTTCGAATGGGGCCTGATCACCGATGTCCAGGCGCCCGACCTCGAGACCCGTATCGCGATCCTCCGCAAGAAGGCGCAGAACGACAAGCTGCAGGTGCGGGATGACGTGCTCGAGTACATCGCCTCGAAGGTGTCGAGCAACATCCGCGAGCTCGAGGGTGCGCTCATCCGCGTCACCGCGTTCGCGAACCTGAACCGCACGCCCATCGACCTGCAGCTCGTGCAGACGGTGATGAAGGACCTCATCAGCCTCGACGGCGACAACGTGATCGAGCCGGTCGACATCATCAATCACACCGCGGCCTACTTCAAGTTCACGGTCGACGATCTGTACGGCTCCTCGCGGTCGCAGGCGATCGCGACCGCGCGCCAGATCGCGATGTACCTGTGCCGCGAGCTGACGAACATGTCGCTGCCGCAGATCGGCAAGCTGTTCGGCAACCGCGATCACACAACGGTGATGTACGCGAACAAGAAGATCAGCGAGCTCATGAAGGAGCGCCGCTCGATCTACAACCAGGTCACCGAGCTCACCAGCCGGATCAAGCAGAACCAGCGCTACAGCTGAGCCGCCCGCGCTCGGATTCCGATCGCGCACAGCGTTCGTCCAGTTTCACTGCACGTTTCGCACACTGGGGACAGCCTGTGGATAACTTCCATCGGCGGTGGGGATGACATGTTGACGAGCATCCGCTCGATGTGAGCGACGACGGATGCTCCCTCTCGGCGCTCCCGAACCTCGACCCGATCTCCCCGCAGCGACTGCACATGTTCCACCGCTGTAGTTCCGCACGATCCTGCGGGTGCCGAGCAGTTCTCCACAGTGTGAACAGCGGTTAATGATGGTGTTCTTCTTCTCTCTTGATTAGACATCCGGTCGATAACCTGAGGAGACGACCGCGCCATCGCCCCCGCAACGGCGCTGTGCCAGTATGGAAGGCCCCGCCCGGGGCCGTGTCGATGAGAGGGACCAGCGTGAAGTTCCAGGTGAATCGCGACGTCTTCAGCGAAGCGGTGTCGTTCGCCGTCAAGCTTCTTCCCCAGCGCACGACGCTGCCGATCCTCAGCGGTGTGCTGTTGCGGGCCGAGGGGTCGACGGTCACCCTCTCGAGCTTCGACTACGAGGTCTCGGCGCAGACCTCGATCACGGCCGATGTCACTGAGGACGGCACGGTCCTCGTCTCCGGCCGGCTCCTCGCCGACATCGCCTCGCGCCTTCCGAACGCACCGGTGGAGTTCACGACCGATGAGGGCAAGATCGCCGTGCGCTGCGGGTCGGCGCGGTTCACCCTGTCCAGCATGCCGGTCGAGGAGTACCCGAGCCTTCCGGTCGTCGACGGATCGAGCGGAGTGCTGCCGGGCGATGCCTTCGCGGATGCCGTTGCGCAGGTCGCCGTTGCCGCCTCTCGTGACGATGTGACCCCGGTCATCACCGGCGTGCAGCTCGAGATCACAGGCAACCGCCTCTCCCTCGTCGCCACCGATCGCTACCGCGTCGCAGTCCGCGAGATCGACTGGGAGTCGACCGGCTCGGTCGACGGTGTCACCGCGCTCGTGCCGGCCCGCACGCTCTCTGAGATCGGCAAGATCTTCGCTCACGCCGCGACCGTCTCGGTGACGATCGTCAGCGGAGGGGACCGGGAGCTCATCGCCTTCTCGGCCGACCAGAAGACGGTCACCTCGCTGCTCATCAAGGGCAACTTCCCGCCAGTGAAGCGCCTCTTCCCCGAGACGGTCGAGAACTACGCCGTCATGAACACGGCCGAGCTCGTCGAGTCGACGCGGCGCGTGCAGCTCGTCCTCGAGCGGGATGCGGCGCTGCGCTACAGCTTCAGCGACGACGGTCTCACGCTCGAGGCGATCGGCTCCGAGAACGCTCAGGCCTCGGAGACCATCGATGCCCACCTCACCGGTGGTGACACCACGGTCTCGCTCAAGCCGCAGTTCCTCATCGACGGGCTCTCGGCGGTGCACAGCGAGTTCGTGCGGATCGGTTTCACGAAGACGGACAACCCGAACAAGCCGGGCCCCGTCCTCATCACGAGCCAGTCGTCGAAGGACCAGCCGGGTTCCGACAACTACCGCTATCTGCTGCAGCCGAACCTGCTGCTGCGCTGACGGGCGTGCACGTCACGCACCTGCAGCTCGTCGACTTCCGGAACTACGCCCAGGTCGACCTCGCGCTGCGGGCCGGACCGGTGCTCTTCATCGGTCGAAACGGGCAGGGCAAGACGAATCTCGTCGAGGCGATCGCCTATGCCGGGTCGGCGTCGTCGCACCGGGTCTCCGGTGACCAGCCCCTGATCCGCTTCGGTGCCGAGTCGGCGGTCGTCCGGGTGCGGGTCCAGCATGATGAGCGGGCGCTCGTGATCGAGCTGCAGCTCAACCGCGGCGCGCCCAATCGTGCGCAGGTCAACGGATCCGCGATCCGTATGCGTGATCTTCCGCGATATCTGCGCAGCGTGCTGTTCGCACCGGAGGATCTCGCGATCGTCCGTGGAGATCCTGGTGTGCGCCGCGTGTTCCTCGACACCCTCGTCGCGCAACGGTCACCCCGCATGGCCGGCGTCATGTCCGACTACGAGCGCGTCGTCCGGCAGCGCAATTCGCTTCTGAAGTCGGCGCGCGCCTCGCGGCTCCGGCCCGAGCAGCTCACGACCCTCGATGTCTGGGATGAGCGGCTCGTCGACCTCGGCACGCAGGTCATCACCGCGCGGGCCGACGCTGTCGCGCAGTTGCGGCCGCACGTGGGTGCGGCGTACTCCGCCGTCGCGGGCGACGAGCACCGCACGCGGATCGCGCTGCGGCTCAGCATCCATGGATCGACCGACGACGAGTTCCCGCCCGAGGAGGTGGACGATCCGGCCTCCCTGGCGGAGGCGTTCCGCTCCGCGGTCGTCTCACGGCGACGGGACGAGCTCGACCGGGCGGTCACCCTCGTGGGCCCGCATCGCGATGACCTCGTGCTCGAGCTCAACGGCCTGCCGGCACGGGGCTACGCCAGTCATGGGGAGAGCTGGTCCTACGCGCTCGCGCTCAAGCTCGCCACGGCCGAGGTGCTGCGCGCCGACGAGATTGCGGGCGACCCGGTGGTGATCCTCGATGACGTGTTCGCCGAGCTCGACCACGGTCGGCGCGAGCGTCTCGCCGACGCGGTGGGCGGGTACGAGCAGGTGCTGATCACGGCCGCGGTCGGGGCGGATGTCCCCGAGCGTCTCGCCGCGTCACGAGTCGGGATCCGCGCCGGCGAGATCGTGGAGGAGGGGACGTGACCGGGGCTGATGACGCGACTCCGCCCGCGGAGTCGGCGACGGAGTCCGAGTCGAGCGCCGTCTATCGACGCCTGCGTCGTCTCTTCGGGGACCCTTCGCTGCGCTCGAAGGATGGCCGCCGTCGTGCCGCACGGTCCATCGACGGCACCGCCCCCTTCGAGAACGGCCGCGACCCGGCGGGGCTCGGGGATGTCATCGATGCGGTCACCCGCTCGCTCGGCTGGAGCTCTCCGCTCGCCCGCGGCGAGCTGCTCGTGGCCTGGCCGGAGCTCGTCGGCACCGACACGGCGGCGCACAGCGAACCCGTCGGCATCGAGGAGGGCGTGCTCCTCGTGCAGTGCGACTCGACCGCATGGGCCACCCAGCTGCGGCTGATGCGCGCCGAGATCCTGACGACCATCCTGCGGCGGTTCCCCGACGCGGAAGTGACCTCCGTGCGGTTCATCGGGCCGGGTGCGCCGAGCTGGAAACGCGGCCCACGATCGGTACCCGGCCGAGGCCCTCGAGATACCTACGGCTGAACGAGCGGCCCCACAACCGCAAATCAGTCCACCGCCGCCCAGAAATCTCCCCAGAGGGCCATTCTGAAGGCTCCTGAAGGCATTCCGTTGCTAGGATGGACCCGCCAGTTCGGGGCATTGTTCAGCCCCCCGATCGGCCACCAACGATCGACCCGGCGGGAGCGCCCATCCAATGACCATGTCCTCCTCCACCCCCGACGGCACGCCTGCGAAGAACGAGGCCTCCTACGGGGCCGGAGACATCCAGGTTCTCGAGGGCCTCGAGGCCGTGCGCAAGCGGCCCGGCATGTACATCGGGTCGACCGGTCCGCGTGGTCTCCACCACCTCGTCTACGAGATCGTCGACAACTCCGTCGATGAGGCGCTCGCCGGGCACTGCGACACCATCCATGTCACCCTCCTCGCCGATGGCGGCGTGCGTGTCATCGACAACGGCCGCGGTATCCCCGTCGACGAGCACCCCGTCGAGAAGAAGTCGACGGTCGAGGTCGTGCTCACGATCCTCCACGCGGGCGGCAAGTTCGGCGGTGGCGGGTACGCCGTCTCGGGCGGTCTCCACGGTGTCGGCAGCTCCGTCGTCAACGCGCTCTCCGAGCGGCTGGAAGTCGCGGTGCGTCGGCAGGGCAATGTCTACACGCAGAGCTACCGCCACGGTGTTCCGGATGCGCCTCTCGCGAAGGGCGAGCCCACCACCGAGACCGGCACGACCATCGCGTTCTGGCCGAACGGCGAGATCTTCGAGACCGTCGAGTTCGACTACGAGACGCTGCGCACGCGCTTCCAGCAGATGGCCTTCCTCAACAAGGGTCTGCGCATCACCATCACGGATGAGCGCCCCGATGCTCTCACCGAGGACGGCGCCCGGCACGAGGAGTTCCTCTACGAGAAGGGCCTCGTGGACTACGTCGAGTACCTGAACTCCGCGAAGAAGATCGAGGTCGTGCATCCCGAGATCATCTCGTTCGAGTCGGAGGACACGGAGCGCCGCATCGCGCTCGAGGTCGCCATGCAATGGACGACCGCGTACTCCGAGTCGGTGCACACCTACGCCAATACCATCAACACGCATGAAGGCGGCACCCACGAGGAGGGCTTCCGCGCCGCGCTGACCACACTGGTCAACAAGTACGCGCGCGACAAGGGCATCCTCAAGGAGAAGGACGAGAACCTCTCCGGCGACGACGTGCGCGAGGGCCTCACCGCGGTGATCTCGATCAAGCTGGGCGAGCCGCAGTTCGAGGGCCAGACCAAGACCAAGCTCGGCAACACCGAGGCGAAGTCGTTCGTGCAGAAGGTCGCGGGCGAGCACCTCGCCGACTGGTTCGACCGCAACCCCGCGCAGGCGAAGGATGTTATCCGCAAGGCGCTGCAGGCCTCGGCCGCGCGCATCGCCGCGCGCAAGGCGCGCGAGCAGACCCGTCGCAAGGGCCTGCTGGAGTCGGGGGGTATGCCCGGCAAGCTCAAGGACTGCCAGTCGAAGGACCCGTCGCTCAGCGAGATCTTCATCGTCGAGGGCGACTCGGCCGGCGGCTCGGCCGTGCAGGGTCGCAACCCCGAGACGCAGGCGATCCTGCCGCTGCGCGGCAAGATCCTCAACGTCGAGAAGGCGCGCCTCGACCGCGCCCTCGGCAACGCCGAGGTGCAGGCGATGATCACCGCCTTCGGCGCCGGCATCGGGGAGGACTTCGACCCCGACAAGGTGCGGTACCACAAGATCGTGCTCATGGCCGATGCCGACGTCGACGGCCAGCACATCACGACGCTGCTCCTCACCCTGCTGTTCCGCTACATGCGGCCGCTCATCGACCTCGGCTACGTGTACCTCGCGCAGCCGCCGCTGTACCGGCTGAAGTGGTCGAACGCCGATCACGAGTACGTCTACAGCGACCGCGAGCGCGATGCGCTCCTCGAGGCCGGCCTCGCCGCCGGCAAGCGCATCCCGAAGGACAACGGGATCCAGCGCTACAAGGGTCTGGGCGAGATGAACCACCAGGAGCTGTGGGACACCACGATGAACCCGGAGTCCCGCACCCTCCTCCAGGTCACTCTCGATGACGCGGCCATGGCCGACAGCGTGTTCTCGACCCTGATGGGCGACGACGTCGAGCTGCGCCGCACGTTCATCCAGCAGAACGCGAAGGACGTGCGCTTCCTCGACATCTAGTCGACCGCGACCGCGCACCCGCACTCCACCACTGAAGGGCATCCGATGGCAGACGAGACGACCGGCACCGAGACCTCCGAGCACGGCCCGGGCGGCAAGGTGAACCAGGTCGACCTGCAGCTCGAGATGCAGCGGTCGTACCTCGACTACGCGATGAGCGTCATCGTCGGGCGCGCCCTCCCCGACGTGCGCGACGGCCTCAAGCCCGTGCACCGCCGCGTGATCTACGCGATGTTCGACGGCGGCTACCGCCCCGACAAGGCGTACTCGAAGTGCTCGCGCGTCGTCGGCGACGTCATGGGGCAGTTCCACCCGCACGGCGACTCGGCCATCTACGACGCGCTCGTCCGCCTCGTGCAGCCGTGGTCGATGCGGTACCCGCTCGCCGCCGGTCAGGGCAACTTCGGCTCGCCCGGCAACGACGGTGCCGCCGCCCCGCGGTATACCGAGACCAAGATGGCCCCGCTCGCCATGGAGATGGTGCGCGACATCGAGGAAGACACCGTCGACTTCCAGGACAACTACGACGGCCGCACGCAGGAGCCCAGCATCCTGCCCTCGCGGTTCCCGAACCTCCTCGTCAACGGCTCGGTCGGCATCGCGGTCGGCATGGCCACGAACATCCCGCCGCACAACCTGCGCGAGGTGGCCTCGGCCGCGCTCTGGCACCTCGAGCACCCGGAGGCCGATCGCGAGGAGCTCCTCGAGGCGATCCTGCAGCGGGTGAAGGGGCCCGACTTCCCGACCGGCGCGCAGATCCTCGGCATCAAGGGCATCCAGGATGCGTACCGCACCGGCCGCGGGTCGATCACGATGCGCGCGGTCGTCACGGTCGAAGAGATCCAGAACCGTACCTGCCTGGTCATCACCGAGCTGCCGTACCAGGTCAATCCCGACAACCTGGCGATCAAGATCGCTGACCTCGTCAAGGAGGGCAAGCTCGGCGGCATCGCCGACATCCGCGACGAGTCGTCGGGCCGCACGGGCCAGCGTCTCGTCATCGTGCTCAAGCGCGACGCGGTCGCCAAGGTCGTGCTCAACAACCTGTACAAGCACACCCAGCTGCAGGACAACTTCGGCGCGAACATGCTCGCCATCGTCGATGGCGTGCCGCGCACCCTCCCCATCGACGGCTTCATCACGTACTGGACCGCGCACCAGATCGACGTCATCGTGCGGCGCACCGCCTTCCGGCTCAAGAAGGCCGAGGCCGACGCCCACATCCTGCGCGGGTACCTGAAGGCGCTGGATGCTCTCGACGAGGTCATCGCGCTGATCCGCCGCTCGCCCACCGTCGAGGAGGCCCGCGACGGACTGATCGCGCTGCTCGACGTCGACGAGCTCCAGGCGACGGCCATCCTGAACCTGCAGCTGCGCCGCCTGGCCGCTCTCGAACGCCAGAAGATCCAGGAGCAGGCGGACGAGCTCGAGCGCCTCATCGCCGACTACCAGCAGATCCTCGCGAGCCCCGAGCGCCAGCGCTCGATCGTGTCCGAAGAGCTCACCGAGATCGTCGACAAGTACGGCGACGACCGCCGCACCGAGATCATGTTCGGCTTCGACGGCGACATGAGCATGGAGGACCTGATCCCCGAGGAGGAGATGGTCGTCACCGTCACCCGGGGCGGGTACATCAAGCGCACGCGCAGCGACAACTACCGCTCGCAGCACCGCGGCGGCAAGGGCGTCAAGGGCGCCCAGCTCCGTGCGGACGACGTGGTCGAGCACTTCTTCGTCACGACGACGCACCACTGGCTGCTGTTCTTCACCACCACCGGCCGCGTCTACCGGCTCAAGGCGTACGAGGTGCAGGAGGCCGGCCGCGATGCGAAGGGCCAGCACGTCGCCAACCTGCTCGCGCTGCAGCCGGGGGAGGAGATCGCGCAGATCCTCGACATCCGCGACTACTCGGTCGCCCAGCACCTCGTCCTCGCCACGCGCAACGGCCTCGTCAAGAAGACGGCGCTCACCGAGTACGACACCAACCGCACCGGCGGCATCATCGCCATCAACCTGCGCGAGGGCGACGAGCTCGTGTCGGCAATGCTCGCCGACGACTCCGACGACCTCCTGCTGATCTCGCGCCAGGGCATGTCGCTGCGGTTCACCGCCGACGACGCGGCCCTGCGCCCGATGGGCCGGTCGACGAGTGGCGTCACCGGCATGAAGTTCCGCGCCGGTGACGAGCTGCTCTCGGCCGATGTCGTCACCGAGGGCGGCTACGTCTTCGTCGTCACCGAGGGCGGCTACGCCAAGCGCACCGCCGCCGACCAGTACCGGGTGCAGCAGCGCGGCGGCCTCGGCATCAAGGTCGCCAAGCTCAGCGACGATCGTGGCGCCCTCGCGGGCGGCCTGATCGTCGGCGATGACGATGAGGTGCTCGTGGTGATGGAAAACGGCAAGGTGGTACGCTCCTCCGTGGCCGAGGTCCCGGCCAAGGGCCGCGACACCATGGGGGTCGTCTTCGCTCGGCCCGACGACGATGACCGCATCATCGCGATCGCCCGCAACAGCGAGCGCAACCTCGCCGATGATGACACCGCCCCTGCCGATGCGGCAGAGGGCGACAACGACACCACCGCGGCACCCGCCGCCGCGGCGGGCGGAAAGGACGACAACCCGTGAGCACAGTCGCCGAGAAGCTGCAGCGCAAGTCGCAGCGCCAGGCCCCGACCAAGCAGGTTCGCCTGAAGCTCGTGTACATCGACTTCTGGTCGGCGGTGAAGCTGTCGTTCCTCGTCTCGATCTGCGGCGCCATCCTGCTGATGGTCGCCACGCTGTTCGTGTGGATCGTGCTCAACGCGCAGGGCGTCATCTCCCAGGTCGACTCGGTCTTCAGCGACATCCTCGGCGAAGACGCCGGCCTCGTGAGCCTGTTCTCGCTCGGCCAGGTCATGCTGTTCGCGACCATCGTCGCCATCCTCAACGTCGTCGGCGGCACCGCCATCGGAGCGATCAGTGCCCTGCTGTACAACCTCATGGTGCGCATGACCGGCGGCCTGCTCGTCGGCTTCACCAACAACTGATCGAGCGCTCCTCCCGAATTGGGAGAGCCCGACCGGGTGCTGTACAGTGGCATCCGGTCTACGGGGATATAGCTCAGGCGGTTAGAGCGCTTCGCTGATAACGAAGAGGTCCCAGGTTCAAGTCCTGGTATCCCCACTCCATTGACGTTCGCGCCGCCGCTCCTGCGGCGGGATGCCGCCTCCGCGAGACGAGCGTGGTCGTCTCGCTTCGCGTCTCGGCTCTTGATCCTCGGATCCGCTCCAGCGGCGTGTGCCCGAGCCCTCGTCGGTAGACTGGGGGATGCGGGGCCTTAGCTCAATTGGTAGAGCGCCTGCTTTGCAAGCAGGAGGTCAGGGGTTCGATTCCCCTAGGCTCCACGGTATTGATCGTCACGCCGCCGCTTCTGCGGCGTGACCCCGCTTCCGCGAGACGAACGTGGTCGTCTCACTTCGCGTCTCAGCTGGCGTTCCACGGACCTGCTTCTGCGGCGCGATGCCGCTTCCGCGTCGCGAGCGTGGTCGCGACGCTTCGCGTCTCGGCTCGTGTTCAGCGGATCTGCTCCTGCGGCGCGATGCCGCCGCGTTGCTGCGTCAGGGGTCGAGGCGGGTTCCGGCGAACTCGACGGTCGCGACGAGGCCGCGCGGGTCGCCGCGCCGCAGGGTCACCTCGGCGCCGCTCGCGCGCGCGAGCTCGGCGACGATGGCGAG
>JAIWOM010000247.1 GCA_020216895.1 Microcella sp. | reverse complement strand
AGCGGCGGCCGGAGCCTCCGCCGGGGCCGCCGGCGCCCCGGGAGCAGCCGAGCCGGAACCGTCACCGATGCGCACGAGCGGGGTGCCGACCTCGACGGTCTCGTCCTCCGCCACGAGGATCTCCTCCACGACGCCGGCGATCGGCGACGGGATCTCGGTGTCGACCTTGTCGGTCGAGACCTCGAGCAGCGGCTCGTCGACCTCGACGCGGTCGCCGACGTTCTTGAGCCATCGGGTGACCGTTCCCTCGGTGACGCTCTCGCCGAGCGCCGGGAGGTTGACGGATTCGCTCATCAGTAGTGCTCCTTCGAAGCCTGTTGGTGGTGTCAGCCTAGTTGCGGGGTGCGGATCAGATGCCGTGCAGCGGCTTGCCCGCGAGCGCGAGGAACGCCTCGCCGAGCGCCTCGTTCTGCGTCGGGTGGGCGTGGATGAGGGGCGCGACATCCTCGGGGTGGGCATCCCAGTTGACGGCCAGCTGCGCCTCGCCGATCAGTTCGCCGACGCGGGCACCGATCATGTGCACGCCGACCACGGGGCCGTCGATGACCCGGATGATCTTGATCGAGCCGGACGTCTCGAGGATGTGGCTCTTCCCGTTGCCCGCGAGGTTGTACTCGTAGGTCGCGATCGCGGCGTCGCCGTACTGCTCCTTGGCCTTGGCCTCGCCGAGGCCGACCGAGGCGACCTCGGGCTCGCTGTAGGTGACCTTCGGGATGTTCACGTCGGAGATCACGACCGGGTTGAGGCCCGCGATCTCCTCGGCCACGAAGATGCCGTGCTGGTAGCCGCGGTGCGCCAGCTGCAGGCCGGGGACGATGTCGCCGACGGCCCAGACACCGGGGATGTTGGTACGCAGGCGCTCGTCCGTCAGGACGAAGCCGCGGTCCATGGCGACCCCGACCTCCTCGAAGCCGAGGTTGGCGGTGGCCGGCCCGCGGCCGACAGCGACGAGGAGCAGCTCGGCCTCGATGGTCGCGCCGTTCTCGAGGGTCACGACGACGCCCTGGTCGTTCTGCGTCACACTCTGGAAGCGGACGCCGGTCGTGAACTCGATGCCGCGCTTGCGGAAGGCGCGCTCGAACTGCTTCGAGACCGACTCCTCCTCGGCGGGGACGAGACGCGGCAGGCCCTCGATGATGTGCACCTCCGAGCCCCACGAGCGCCAGACGCTCGAGAACTCGACGCCGATCACGCCGCCGCCGAGCACCGCGACCTTCTTGGGCACGTAGTCGAGCTGCAGGGCCTGCTCGGAGGTGATGACGCGCCCGCCGATCTCGAGCCCCGGCAGGGTGCGCGAGTACGACCCGGTCGCGAGGACGATGTTCGTGCCGGTCACGGTAGTGTCGCCCACCTGCACGGTGGTGGGGGAGGTCAGGCGGCCCTCGCCCTCGATGAGGGTGATGCCGCGCGACTTGATGAGGCCCTGGAGACCCTTGTACTTGCTGGAGACGATGCCCTCGCGGTACTGGATGACGGCGGGGACGTCGATGCCCTCGAGCGTGGCCTTGACGCCGAAGCGGGCGGCGTCGCGGGCGGCGTCGGCCACCTCGGCCGCGTGCAGCAGGGCCTTGGTCGGGATGCAGCCGACGTGGAGGCAGGTGCCACCGACCTTCGACTTCTCGATGAGCGCGACGCTCATCCCGAGCTGGCTGGCGCGCAGGGCGGCGGAGTAGCCACCGCTTCCCGCACCGAGGACGACAAGGTCAAACGTGTGGCTCGACACCGGCAGAGACTCCTTACATCCGCGAAGGATAGTCGTGCGGGGGTCGACGTCGAGGTGGCGGGTCGACCCGATGTGCGGCACGACGGTCACGTGCCAGCGTCGAGCCTACTACTTGGCCGCGAGCCGTTCCGCGAGCCGGACCAGCAGCCGCACCATCACCCCGGACGGGCCCTTGGGGGTGTAGCCGAAGGGGCTGCCCGGGTTGTTGGCCGGTCCGGCGATGTCGAGGTGGGCCCACGGGATGCGGGGCGCATCCGGCTCGGACCCGGTTCGCCCGACGAACTCGCGCAGGAACACGCCCGCCAGCAGCATGCCGGCCGCGGTGCTGCCCGGCTTCGCGTTGGCGATGTCGGCGACGTCGCTCTTGAGCAGCGGTCGCAGCTCGGTCGGCAGCGGCATGGGCCACACGAGCTCGCCCGTGTCGGCCGCGGCGGCGCGCACCTGCTCGACCAGGGCGTCGTCACCCATGAGGCCCGCGTACCGCTCGCCGAGGGCGACCCGGGCCGCGCCGGTGAGCGTGGCGACGTCGACGATCGCGTCGGGGTGCTCCTCGCTGGCGGCGGCGAGCCCGTCGGCCATGACGAGGCGGCCCTCCGCATCCGTGTTCAGCACCTCGACGGTGGTGCCGCCCCGGATCGTCAGGACGTCGTTGGGCCGCATCGCCGTCGACGACGGCAGGTTCTCGGCCAGGCAGAGCCAGGCGGTGACCCGGGTGGGCAGACCGAGCCGGGCGGCGGCGATGACCGCGGCGAGCGCGGTCGCCGCGCCCGTCATGTCGTACTTCATGCCGACCATCGCCGCGGCGGGCTTGAGCGACAGCCCGCCGGAGTCGAAGGTGATGCCCTTGCCGACGAGCGCGAGGTGCGGGCTGCCCGCCATGCCCGCGTAGCGGACGGCGAGCAGGCGCGGCGGACGGGACGAGCCCTGGCCGACCCCGAGGATGCCCCCGAACCCGCCGGCGGCGAGCTCGTCGGGGCCCCACTCTTCGAACGTGAGCGGCAG
>JAIWOM010000246.1 GCA_020216895.1 Microcella sp. | reverse complement strand
TCGGCCGCGCGGGCGGCCACCGGGCGCTCCGGCACCTCGGCGCGGGGCCGGTCGGCCCACTGGCTCGAGATGTACTGCCGGAAGGTGTCGCTGGCCGGAGTGGTGGAGCGGTTCTCGGTCGCGCGCGGAGCATCCTTGCCGTCGGTCATGCCCCCATTCTGGCACCGCGCGGATGCCCGCCCGCCGTCACTCCAGGATGATGCGGGCCACGACGGGCCGGTGGTCGCTGCCCGCCCCGTCGTACTCGGTGAGCACGCGCATGCCGGTCACGGTGATGTCGGACGACACGAACACGTGGTCGATCGGGGCTCCGAGCAGCGGCGGCAGGCGCGTCGGCCAGGTGCCGACGGCCCCGTTGCCGGTGAGCAGCCCGGCATTGCGGCACTCGCCGAAGCCGAGCGCGGCGACACCGCTCGGGGCATCGATGCCCTCCACGGGGTCGATGGTGCGGAAGTGGTCGGCCGTCGCGTTGAAGTCGCCCGCCATGACGATGCGCTCGCCCGTGCAGATGCCGTCGACCCAGCGCAGGTCCGCGCGCCAGTTTTCCAGCTCGCCGGGCAGCGGGGCGACGGGATGCACGCCCACGATCGTCAGCCCGCCCGGGTCGAGCGGCCGCAGCACGATGCTCGGCAGCACCGTGGTGTTGCCGACCGTGTCGTCGACCTCGTGCCGGCCGAGGTCGACCGAGACGAGCACGCTCGTCGACCGGGCCTTGGCGACGTAGTCGAAGGCGATGGAATAGACCCACATCGGGCGGTCGGCCTCGCGGGTGCGCTCGGCGATCGCGATCGCCGTCTCCTGGCTCGTCTCGGGCAGCACCACGATGTCGGCCTGCTCGGCGACGATCAGCTCGGCGATCCGCTCCGCGCCGGGGGCGTCGCCGAGAGTGTTCCAGCTGAGCACTGAGAGCTCGGCGGGCGCGCGCGTCGGGAACGACTCGTCGCCGAACCCGCGCGTGGAGAGCACCGCGCCGTTGATGAGCGCGAAGAGCATCGCGAGCAGGGCGAGCGCGGCGAGGAACCGCCGGGCTCCCGCCCACAGCAGCGCCACGAGCCCGAGCGTGATCGCCGCCGCCACGGCGATCACCGAGGTGAGCGCGCGCACCGACACGAGCTGGGCGACCACCGGGGCCTCGGCGAGCCCGAACAGGTTCGGCCACGCGATGACGAGCAGCGCGGCCGCCACACCGACGACGATGACGGCGGCGAGGAAGCGGCGGATCATGGTGCGCCGAGCCTAGCGGGCGGGCCTTGGCGGCTCCCGGGGGCGCTGCCCGCGACGGATGCCCGGGTCGGGCCGCCTAGCATGGCCCTATGACCCGCGGCCCGATCGACCTGCACACCCACAGCAGCGTCAGCGACGGCACCGAGACCCCGACGCAGCTGATCCGCGCGGCGGTCGAGGCGGGCCTCGACACGATCGCCATCACCGACCACGACTCCACCGCGGGGTGGGACGAGGCGGTCGCCGCCGCGGCCGGCACGGGACTCCAGGTGATCCGCGGCATCGAGCTGAGTACGCGGCACGAGTGGCGCAGTGTGCACCTGCTCGGATACCTCTTCGACCCGCACGATCCCGTCATCCTGCGCGAGACGGCGCGCACGCGCGATGATCGCCTGACGCGCGCGGAGCGCATGGTCGCCCGCCTCGCCGAGGACTTCGACATCACCTGGGATGACGTGCTCGCGCAGTCCGGCGGCACCACGATCGGCCGCCCGCACATCGCCGACGCGCTCGTGGCGCGCGGCGTCGTGCCCACGCGCAGCGCGGCGTTCGAGTCGATCCTGCACTTCCAGGGCGGCTACTACCTGCCGCACGAGGCGCCGACGGTGCTCGATGGCGTGCGCATGATCGCCGGGGCCGGGGGAGCCCCCGTGCTCGCCCACCCCGCCACCCGCGGCCGCGCGGCCGTCGTCGACGGCGACGACCTCGGGCGGCTCGTCGAGGCGGGGCTCGTCGGCCTCGAGGTCGGCCACCGCGAGAACACCCCCGACGGCAGGGCTCGCCTGCTCGAGCTGGCCGCGCAGTACGACCTCGTCGTCACCGGATCCAGCGACTACCACGGCGAGGGCAAGCCCAACCGCCTCGCCGAGAACACGACGACGCCCGAAGCGCTCGAGCGTCTCATCGCCGCGACCCGCGGCGTCGCGCCGGTTCGGGCCTAGCCCTCGGCCCCCCAGATCTCGGCAAGGGCGTCGATGAGCTCCACCCGCGGGGCGCCCATCCGGTTGCAGGCGATCGCGATCGCCAGGTCGCGCTCGGGGCTCACCTCGAGGATGCTCACGGATCCGCCCCATCGGCCCGCGTGGAACAGCGTGCCGTCGCCGGCGATCCGGATGCCGGCGCCGTAGCGCTCACCCGCGTACTCGGCCAGGCCCTCCGACGAGTCGACCGCTCCCTCGGCGGCGGTCGCCAGGAGACCGTCGGGCGCGAACTGGGCGCTCCAGCGCACCAGCTCGGTCGGCGTGGTGACGAGGCCCACCGGCCCGACGGCCGTCCAGGCCGCGATGATCGGCACGCCCTCCGCGTCGTGGCCGACCGCGACAGCGGGCCCGACCGCGGCCGGCTCGATGCGGGCGTCGAGATCGAGCGGATCCAGTACGCGCGCCTGCAGCGCCGCCGCGAACGGCTCGCCGGTGACGCTCTCGACCGCCGCCGCGAGCAGGACGTAGTGGCTGTTGGCGTAGTCGTACCCCGACCCTTCGAGGGGAGCCTCGACACGGCGG
>JAIWOM010000245.1 GCA_020216895.1 Microcella sp. | reverse complement strand
GGTGGCACTCGCGGCCGCGCTCGCCGCGCCGGCGTAGCCGGGGACGTCTCGCCCCGCCCCGCGCCGCCCGGTCCCGCCATTTTCCTCGACAGCGATCGGACCGGCGTGGTTCACTCGACGCCTTGTAACCAAGAACGACGAGCGGACCTGCGTGCCGGACCAACGGGAGGTTGGGCATGGCACGCGTTCTCGGGACCACCGGCAAGGACGAGCTGCCGGGCAGCGACGAAGCCGACACGATCTTCGGCTTCGAGGGTGACGACGTCCTCCTGGGCCTCGACGGCGACGACGAGCTCTATGGCGGCGCGGGCAAGGACGTGCTCGACGGCGGGCCGGGTGCCGACGAGATGGACGGCGGCGCCGACAGCGACGTCTACATGGTCGAGGAGGAGGGCGACCGGGTCGTCGAGGGCCCGGGCGACGCCGAGGGCGCGCTCGACGAGATCCGCACCTCGCTCGAGCGCTACGAGCTGCCCGCCAACGTCGAGCGGCTGACCCTGCTCCCCGGCGCCGGCACCGGCATCGGCAACGACGGTCCGAACATCCTCACCGGCAACGCCGAGATCAACCTGCTCGTCGGCGGCCTCGGCCGCGACGAGCTCTACGGGCTCGGCGGCGCCGACGATCTCGACGGCGGCCGCGGCGCCGACCTGCTCGTGGGCGGGCCCGGCGACGACATCTACACGGCCGACCAGGTCGCCGGGGTGGTTCTCGAGGAGGCGATCGTCGAGCTGCCCGGCGAGGGCTACGACACGGTCTTCCTCGCGGCGAACTGGGTCTCGGCGAGTGGTTCGCCCCTCGCTGTTTTCTCGGTGCCGGCGCATGTCGAAGCGGTGGTCGTCCAGGACCGCCGGGTGACGTCCATCGACGCGGTCCTGTCGGAGGCGGGCGTCAGGATCAGCGGCGGGTCCGGGGCCGACCAGCTCGTCGGCAGCTCGTTCGCCGACGTGCTCCTGGGCAACGTCGGCGGCGACCTCCTCCGTGGCGGGGCCGGCAACGACCGGCTCGACGGCGGCGAGGGCTCGGACATCGCCTTCTTCGAGGGGCCTGCGAGCGAGGCGCGGATCACTCGGACCGCGGGCGCCGTGATCGTCGGCACCAAGGCGGGCGGGCGCGACACCCTCTTCGCCGTCGAGAAGCTGGTCTTCGACGACGAGACCCTCGACCTCGCCAAGGACAGCCTGTTCAGCGGCGACATCGACCTCGTCTTCCTGCAGGACCTCTCGGGCTCGTTCGGCGACGATCTGCCGAACGTCGCGGCGGCGGTGCGCGGGATCGCCGCCGAGGTCAAGGCGATCGACCCCGAGGCCGCCTTCGCGGTCGCCTCCTTCATCGACGAGCCCGACCCGGAGAACGAGGACAGCAGGGAGGACTACGTCTACAAGGCTCATCTCGGCCGGACCAGCGACGCCGGGGTCGTGGAGGGCGCGGTCCGGGGCCTCCGTCTCGGCAACGGCAGCGACTTTCCCGAGGCGCAGCTCGACGGCCTCGAGGCAGCGGCGCTCGGCACCGGGCTTTCGCTGCGCGCCGACGCGCACCGGATCGTGCTGCTGTCGACCGACGCGAGCTTTCACGAGGGCGACGGCTACGCCACGGTCGACGAGGTCAGGGCCACCCTCGAGAAGACCGGTGCGGTGCCGATCTTCGCGGTGACCGTCGACGTGCGCGCCACCTACGAGCGGCTCGTCCTCGACCTCGGCGCCGGGGCCGTGGTGACCCTCACGCGCGACAGCGCCAACCTGCAGGACGCGGTTCGCCAGGCGCTGGTCAACCTCTTCGAGGTGGTCACGAGCAACGGCAGCGACGGGCCGGACGACCTGTTCGGGGGGGTCCTGGGCGAGAAGTTCTACACCGGGCTGGGCCCCGACCGGGTGGATGCCGGCGACGGTGACGACGTGGTCGACGGCGGTGGCGGCGACGACACGCTCGCCGGCGGTGCCGGCAACGATACGGTCCGTGGCGGCACCGGCGACGATGCGCTCGACGGCGGTGCGGGCGACGACGCGCTGCATCCGGGCCCGGGGCGCGACCGGGTCGCCACGGGGCCCGGCGCCGACACCGTCAAGGGCACGCTCGCCGAACTCGACCGCGACACGATCGCCGACTTCGGCGCGCTCGACGTGCTGCACCTCTTCGGGGTCGGCCTGACTCTGCGGCAGATCGTGGCCGCGCCCGGTTCGCTGATCCTCGAGATCGACGGCGACGCCGACGGCACGCGCGAGAGCCTGATCACCCTCGAGGGCGACTTCACCGGCAAGCGGGTGGCGCTCGAGACCCTCGGCGGCGGCGCTTCCGTCTCGACCCTGCTCCGGGTGGTTGACAGGCTGCCGATCGCCGGCACGCCCGGCAACGACAAGCTCAAGGGCACCGAGGACGCGGACGAGATCCGCGGCCTCGCCGGCAACGACAAGATCACCGCACTCGGCGGCGACGACCTGATCGAGCCGGGTCCCGGCAAGGACAAGGTGGACGGCGGTCTCGGCCGTGACGTGCTCGTCTTCGACGGTCCGGCCGACGGTTTCGGGGCGGTTGCGAAGGGCAAGAAGCTCGCCATCGTCGATGTCGATTCGAGCGACGGCGACCAGGGCAGCGTCACCTTCGCCAACATCGAGGTGCTGCGCTTCGACGACCTCGAGATCGACATCTCGGGCGGCGTCCTCGCCGAGGGCGCCGGGCCGCTCCCCTTCGCCTGAGCCGGCTCAGCGGGCCAGCGCGCGCAGCGCCACGGGGCCGA
>JAIWOM010000009.1 GCA_020216895.1 Microcella sp. | reverse complement strand
CACGGCCCCGAGCGCGCGGGCGCGCGCGACCGCGACCCGCAGGGCGTGGACCCCCAGCACCGCGCCGTCGGGGTTGCCCGGTGAGTTGAGCCAGATCAGGCGCGTGCCCTCCGGCCAGCGGGCGGGGTCGTCCTCCGCCACCGCGGTCGCGCCGACGAGGGCGGCGCCGACCGCGTACGTCGGGTAGGCGGTGCGCGGGTGCACGATGGTGTCGCCGGGCCCGAGGCCGAGCAGCAGCGGCAGGAGGGCGACGAGCTCCTTCGATCCGATGGTCGGGAGCACCGCATCCGTCGTCAGACCGACCACGCCGCGGCGCCGGGCATACCAGCGCACGATCGCCTCGCGCAGGGCGGGCGTGCCCATCGTCTGCGGGTAGGCATGGGCGTCGGTCGCGGCGACCAGTGCCTCGCGGATCACCGCAGGCGTCGGGTCGACGGGCGAGCCCACCGACAGGTCGACGATGCCGTCGGCGTGCTCACGGGCGCGCGCCGCGAAGGGCGCGAGGGAGTCCCAGGGGAAGTCGGGAAGCGCGCTGCGGGTCACCGGAGGGCTAGCCCTGCGGGGGCACCGCGGCGACGACCGGGTGGTCGCCCGCGATCACGCCCACCTTGGCGGCGCCGCCGGGCGAGCCGATCTCGCTGAAGAACTCGACGTTGGCCGTGTAGTAGTCGCTCCACTCGGCCGGGAGGTCGTCCTCGTAGAAGATGGCCTCGACCGGGCACACCGGCTCGCAGGCGCCGCAGTCGACGCACTCGTCGGGGTGGATGTAGAGCATCCGGTCGCCCTCGTAGATGCAATCGACGGGGCACTCGTCGATGCACGCACGGTCCTTGACATCGACGCAGGGAAGGGCGATCACGTAGGTCACGGCAGTGAGGGGTCTTTCTCTTCGGTGAACCGCGGGGATGCGGGCGCCGCAGCGCCACCGCCCTCCATGCTAGTCGCCGCGCGCCGGGGAGCCCGCTGGATGCGCGGCCAGCCGAGCACCACGAGCGCGATCATCGAGACGCCGATGAGCCAGGCGTAGCCGATCGGGTTGCCGGGCACGAGCACCGAGCCGTCGGTGATGCTCGCCATGAGTCCCACGAGCAGGATGGCGCCGACCGCGCCGGCCGTTGCCGGCCCGCGCACCCCCCCCCACACCCGCAACCCCGCGAGGTAGAGGCCGAGGGTGATGAGCGCGATGATCAGGCCGATCGGCGGCAGCGACTGGTGCGCCAAGGTGCCCAGGAACCCGAGGGCGGCGCCGCCCCCGAGAGCGAGCGCGATGACGCCCGCGCGGGCCGCCATCGCCATGCGGGCGTAGTCGGGATCGATGCGGGGCACGCGCTCAGGCGTCCAGCCGCAGCATCCACCCGTGCGGGTCGGGAAGCCGGCCGTACTGGATGTCGGTCAGCTCGGCCCGCAGCGACATCGTCAGATCGCCGGCCGCGGTGTCGGGGCTGCCGATCGTGAAGTCGGCGGCCTTGATCATCGCGATCGGCGTGACGACTGCGGCCGTGCCGCAGGCGAAGGCCTCGACGATGTCGCCGGATGCGGCACCCTCGCGCCACTCGTCGATGCTCACGCGGCGGCGCTCGACGCGGTGGCCGCGGTCCTCCGCCAGCTGCAGGATCGAGTCGCGGGTGATGCCCTCGAGGATCGAGTCGCTCTTCGGGGTGACGAGCGTGCCGTCCTTGTAGACGAGCACAATGTTCATTCCACCGAGCTCCTCCAGCCACTTCCCCTCGACGGAGTCGAGGAAGAGCACCTGGGCGCAGCCGTGCTCGGCCGCCTCCGCCTGCGCGACGAGGGAGGCCGCGTAGTTGCCGCCGGTCTTCGCCGCCCCCGTGCCGCCCTTGCCGGCGCGCGAGTACTCGGTCGAGAGCCAGATCGACACGGGCTTCACGCCGCCCTGGAAGTAGGCGCCGGCGGGCGAGGCGATCACGTAGAACGCGACCTTGTGCGCGGGCCGCACGCCGAGGAAGGCCTCCTTGGCGAACATGAACGGCCGCAGGTACAGGCTCGTCTCGGGAGCGCTCGGCACCCAGTCGCCGTCGATCGCGACGAGCTGCCGCAGCGCCTCGATGAAGTACTGCTCGGGCAGCTCCGGCAGCGCCAGGCGCTTCGCCGACCGCTGCAGGCGGCGGGCGTTCGCGTCGGGGCGGAACGACCAGATCGAGCCGTCGGCGTGACGGTAGACCTTCAGGCCCTCGAAGATCTCCTGCCCGTAGTGCAGCACGGCCGCGGCCGGGTCGAGGCTGATCGGGCCGTAGGGCTGCACGCGCGGGCGGTGCCAGCCGCCGCGCTCGCTCCAGCAGATGTCGACCATGTGGTCGGTGAAGTGCTTGCCGAAGCCCGGGTCGGCGAGGATCGCGTCGCGCTCGGCGGCGGGCTTCGCGGCCTCGTTGCGGGTCACGGCCCAGGCGAGGTCGGGGGTCGCCATCGGAAGGAGAGTCGTCATGGGAGTCCTCGGAAGGTCGCCGGCGGCACGGGGTCGCCGGGAGAGCGTGGGTTACAGCGTACTGCCCGACCCCGGGCGGGATCTCAGGCCAATCGTCGGGCGCTGGCGCCCGCGAACGGAACGAGCGCTGGCGCCCGTTTAGCGCAGGCGGGCGGCGATGGCGTCTCCGACCTCGCTCGTGCGGCGCGGGGCACTGCCGCGCTCGGCGAGGTCGGCGAGCACCGCGGCGCGGATGCGCCCCGCGGCATCCGGCAGCGCCTGCTGGTCGAGCAGGATCGCCGCCGACAGGATCGCCGCGGTCGGGTCGGCCTTCTGCTGCCCCGCGATGTCGGGCGCGGAGCCGTGGACCGGCTCGACCATGCTCGGGAACGCGCCGTCGGGGTTCAGGTTGCCCGAAGCGGCGAGCCCGATGCCCCCACCGATCGCGGCGGCCAGGTCGGTGAGGATGTCGCCGAACAGGTTGTCGGTGACGATCACGTCGAAGCGCGACGGGTCGGTCGCGAGGAAGATGGTCGCCGCGTCGACGTGCAAGTAGTCGACGGTGACGGAGGCGAACTCGGGCGCGACCCGGTCGACGACGCTCTGCCACAGCGCACCGGCGTGCACGAGCACGTTGGTCTTGTGCACGAGCGTGAGCTTCTGGCGGCGGGCGGCGGCCTGCGCGAAGGCGAAGCGCACGACCCGCTCGATGCCGAACGCGGTGTTGATCGACACCTCGGTCGCGAGCTCGTGCGGGGTTCCGGTGCGGAACCGGCCGCCGTTGCCGACATACGGGCCCTCGGTGCCCTCGCGCACGACGACGAAGTCGACCGCGCCCGGGTCGGCGAGCGGCGAGGCGATGCCGGGGGCGAGGAACGTCGGACGCAGGTTGACGTAGTGGTCGAACGCGAACCGCAGCTTCAGCAGCAGGCCGCGCTCGATGATGCCGCCGGCGAGCCGCGGGTCGCGCGGGTCGCCGCCGACCGCGCCGAACAGGATGGCGTCATGCTGGGCGAGGGCCTCGAGCGTCGCCTCGTCGAGGATCTCGCCGGTCGCCAGGTAGTGCTCGGCACCCAGCGGGTAGGCGGTCTCGGTGACGGTCGCATCACCGGCGACCGCGGCGCGCAGCACCTTGAGCGCCTCGGCGGTCACCTCGGGGCCGATGCCGTCGCCGCCGATGACGGCGAGATCGATCGTGCGGGTCATGGGGGTCCTCCTTCGTGCACCGCGCCGCGTCGCGCGGGCGAGTTCTACTGCTCGACGATCGTGATGGCGCACATCGCGCGGGCGTCGATGGCCGTGCGCACCCGGTCGAGCAGCTCGTCGGGCACCCGCGAGTCGACGGTCAGCACGCTGAGCGCCTCTCCCCCGGCCTCGCGGCGGGCGATCTGCATGCCGGCGATGTTGATGCTGGCCTCGCCGAACTCCTTGCCGTAGATCGCCACGATGCCCGGGCGGTCGGTGTACTGCATGACGATGTGGTGCTCGGCCATCGGCACCTCGACGTCGTAGCCGTTGATCTCGACGATCTTCTGCACCTGCTTCGCGCCGACCAGGGTGCCGGAGACACTGAGCTGGGTGCCGTCGCTGAGCGCGCCGCGGATGGTCAGGAGGTTGCGGTACTCCTCGCTGGCGGCCTCGGTGAGCAGGCGCACCGCGACGCCGCGCTGCTCGGCGAGCAGGGGGGCGTTGACGTAGCTGACCTGCTCGCTCGAGATGCGGCTGAACACGCCCTTGAGCGCCGCCAGCTTGAGCACGCTGACATCGTGGGCGACGATCTCGCCGCGCACCTCGACGTCGATGCTTGCGAACGAGTGGTGCGCGAGGCCGGCGAACACCTGGCCCAGCTTCTCCATGAGCGCGATGCCCGGGCGCACGGTCGGGTCGATCGCGCCGCCGGCCACGTTGACCGCGTCGGGCACGAGCTCGCCGTCGAGCGCCAGGCGCACCGACCTCGCGACCGCGACGCCCGCCTTCTCCTGCGCCTCGTCGGTCGAGGCGCCGAGGTGCGGGGTCAGCTGGATGCCGGGCGCGCCGAGCAGCGGCGAGCCGGTGGGCGGCTCGGAGACGAACACGTCGAGACCGGCGCCCGCGATGCGGCCACTGGTCAGGGCCTCCAGGAGGGCATCCTCGTCGATGATGCCGCCGCGGCTGGCGTTGACGATGCGCAGGGTGGGCTTGGCGAGCCCGAACTCGGCCGCGCCGATGAGGTTCGTCGTCTCGGGCGTCTTCGGGATGTGGATGGTGATGAAGTCGCTGCGCCGCATGAGCTCGTCGAGCTCGACGAGGGTGACGCCCAGCTGCTGCGCGCGGGCCGGCGGCACGTAGGGGTCGTAGGCGATGAGCTCGACGCCGAAGGCGGCGAGACGCTGGGCGACGAGCACGCCGATGCGGCCGAGCCCGACGACACCGACCGTCTTCTCGTACAGCTCGGCGCCGGTGAACGCCGAGCGCTTCCACTGCCCGGCCTTCATGCTCGCGTCGGCGGCGGGCAGGTGGCGGGCGAGCGCGAGCAGGTGGGTGATGGCGAGCTCGGCGGCGCTGATCACGTTGCTGGTCGGGGCGTTCACGACCATGACGCCGGCGCGGGTCGCCGCAGGCACGTCGACGTTGTCGAGACCGACGCCCGCGCGCGCGATGACGCGCAGGTTCGGGCCGGCGGCGATGGCCTCCGCATCCATCTGCGTGGCGGAGCGGATGAGCACCGCGTTGGCCTCGGCGAGCGCCGCGAGCAGAGACCCGCGGTCGGTGCCGTCGACCTGGCGGATATCGAAGTCGGGCCCCAGGGCGTCGACGGTGGCGGGTGACAGCTCTTCGGCGATGAGTACGACCGGCTTGCTCACGGTGAGGTCCTTACGCAGGGGTACCAGCAGGGGCATGGTGGTATGCGGTGGCCTACGCCAGTGGGGGCGACCGGTGCTTCACAGGGTATCGCAGGGCGCACGGCCAGAATGGCGGCATGGATGCTGCACCGGAGCTCGCGGCCGCTCTCGATCTCGGTGCCCCCGTCGCCCTGGCCCGAGTGATCACCGCCGTCGTGTTCGTCGGCATCGGCATCGCCCACTTCGTGCCGCCCGTCGTCCGGGGGATGGCGGCGATGGTTCCGCGGGCGTTCCACGGACGGCCGTTCAGCCCCGTGGGGTGGGTGTGGGTGACCGGGGTCGCCGAGATCGCCGGCGGGCTCGGGCTGCTGTTCGAGCCGACGCGGGCTGCGGCGGGCATCGCGCTCGCCGTCTTCCTGGTCTGCGTGTTCCCCGCCAACGCCTATGCGGCGCGGCACCGCGACCGCTTCGGGGCGTTCGCCGTGCCGTTTTGGCCGCGGCTCGCGCTGCAGGTGGCGCTGATCGCGCTCGTGCTGTGGGTGGGGCTCGCGGGCTAGCGAGCGGGTCAACCCACGAGCGTGATCGAGCCGGTGGCGACGGCGATGATCGTCAGACGGGCGGCGGCGCTCACCGCGAGCGCCGTGATCAGCACGAGAGTGAACTGCGCCAGCGGCCGGCGGTGGCCGATCGCGATGCCGGCGAGGAAGAACACGACCGGCTGGATGACGCCGATCCAGAGCGCGACCCACGGCACCTCGTCGGCGGGCACGCCCAGCTGGGCGTAGAACGCGGGCAGCCCGACGAGCGAGCTCACGCCGTCGAACACGAACCAGCCGACGACGATCGAGAGCAGGGCGGCGACGCCGTAGTGCAGGCGGGTCATGCGACCACCCCGAGCACGAAGGGCCACGGCAGCAGCACGAGGGTGCCGAGCGCGAGCCAGCCGATGCGATGCAGCGCCCGGCCCTCGCGCGTGAGCGAGACGGTCGTGGCGAACCAGAGCGCGCTGGCGATGATCGCGAGGAACTCGCTGAACTGGTACAGCACCTCGATCAGCAGGGTCGGGCCGCTGATCGGCAGCAGACCCACTCCGATGATCCAGCCGACCGACCAGAGCACGTAGACGAGGGCGAAGAGGGCCGTGAGCAGGCGCAGGCCCGGGGCGGGCAGCGGGGCACCGGCGGGGGCGTCGGCAGCGGCATCCGTCGTCGCGGCGGCGGATGCGGGGTCCGCGTCGCCCGCCTGTCCGACCGTCTCCGGCTCGGGCTCCGCGGCGCCGGGATCGAGGTAGCTGGGGTCGTCGACGTCGTCCCACCGCAGGGCGGCGTCGTCGTCGGGCACGGGTCGAGCCATGCGCCGAGCCTATCGAGCCGCGCCTCGGTGCTCGCTCAGCGCTCGCTCGGTGCGACGCTGAGCACGAACGTCTGCAGAATCGCGACGCAGGGCTGCTCTCGAACCCGAGGCGCACGTTCTGCAGACGATCGGGCCCGCCGCACCCGGCGGCCACGCACAGCACGAGGCCGCGACCCCGGGTTGCGGGGGTCGCGGCCTCGTGGGATCCCCCGCGGTTGGCGGAGGAGGCTGGGAGCGGGACTGCGGCGACGTTAGCGCGCAGCGCTGCCGTCGACGTAGTCCTCGTCCTGCTGCTTCCAGGCGAAGAGGGCGCGCAGCTTCCGGCCGGTCTCCTCGATGGGGTGCTGCTCGCCCTTGGCGCGCAGGGCCATGAACTCGGGCGCACCGGCGTCCTGGTCGTCGATGAAGCGCTTGGCGAACGCGCCCGACTGGATGTCGGCGAGCACGCCCTTCATGCGCTCCTTGACGCCGGCGTCGAGTACGCGCGGGCCCGAGACGTAGTCGCCGAACTCGGCGGTGTCGCTGACGCTCCAGCGCTGCTTGGCGATGCCGCCCTCCCACATGAGGTCGACGATGAGCTTGAGCTCGTGCAGCACCTCGAAGTAGGCGATCTCAGGCTGGTAGCCGGCCTCGGTGAGAACCTCGAAGCCGTACTGGACGAGCTGCGAGGTGCCGCCGCAGAGTACGGCCTGCTCACCGAACAGGTCGGTCTCGGTCTCCTCGGTGAAGGTCGTCTTGATGACGCCGGCGCGGGTTCCGCCGATGGCCTTCGCGTACGACAGCGCGAGGTCCCAGGCGTGGCCGGTGGTGTCGCGCTCGACGGCGATGATGTCGGGGATACCGCGGCCGGCGACGAACTCGCGGCGCACCGTGTGGCCCGGGGCCTTGGGAGCGACGAGGATGACGTCGACGCCCTCGGGGGCCTCGATGTAGCCGAAGCGGATGTTGAAGCCGTGCGCGAAGGCGAGGGTCTTGCCGGGGACCAGCTTGTCCTTGATGCTCTCGCTGAAGATGGCCCGCTGGTGCTGGTCGGGCGCGAGGATCATGATGACGTCGGCCCACTCGGCGGCGTCGGCCACGGTCATGACGCTGAAGCCGTCGTCGGTCGCCTTCTGGATCGACTTGGAGCCGGCCTTGAGCGCGATGCTGACCTGCACCCCCGAGTCGCGGAGGTTCTGGGCGTGGGCGTGGCCCTGCGAGCCGTAGCCCACGATGGCGACCTTCTTGCTCTGGATGAGCGCCAGGTCGGCGTCCTTGTCGTAGTAGATCTCGGTCACGAGAGGTTGTCTCCTTGGTTGGGTGGGTGGCAGGTTCTAGTTCTTCAGGACGCGCTCGCTGATGCTCTTCGAGCCGCGGCCGATGGCGAGGAGGCCCGACTGGGCGATCTCCTTGATGCCGTACGGCTCGAGCACGCGCAGCAGCGCTTCGACCTTGGCGGTGTCGCCGGTCACCTCGATGACGAGCGAGTCGGTGGCGACGTCGACCACGCGGGCGCGGAAGAGGTTGGTCGCCTCGAGGATCTGCGAACGGGTGGCGTTGTCGACGCGCACCTTGATGAGCATGTGCTCGCGCTGCACCGAGCTCGCCGGGTCGAGCTCGACGATCTTCAGCACGTTGATGAGCTTGTTCAGCTGCTTGGTGATCTGCTCGAGCGGCAGGCCCTCGACCTCGACGACGACGGTGATGCGCGAGAGGCCCTCGACCTCGGTCGTGCCGACGGCGAGCGAACGGATGTTGAACCCGCGCCGCGCGAAGAGGCCGGCGACGCGCGTCAGCAGGCCGGGCTTGTCCTCGACGAGCAGGGAGAGCACGTGATAGGTCATGGCGGTTACTCCTCGTGCCAATCGGGCGCGTGGTCGCGGGCGTACTGCACGGACGAGTTGCCGACGCCCTGCGGCACCATCGGCCAGACCATCGCGTCACGGCTGACGATGAAGTCGATCACCACGGGTCGGTCGTTGGTCTCGATGGCCAGCTTGATGGCGGGCTCGACCTCCTCCGGCTTGGTGACACGGATGCCGAGCGCGCCGTAGGCGTCGGCCATCTTCACGAAGTCGGGCACCATGCGGGTCTGCTCATCGGCGCTCTTCGACCCGGTCTCGAGGTCGGTGAACGAGTGGCGGCCGTCGTAGAACAGCGTCTGCCACTGCCGCACCATGCCGAGCGACGAGTTGTTGATGATCGCGACCTTGATCGGGATGTCGTTGATCGTGCAGGTCGCGAGCTCCTGATTGGTCATCTGGAAGCAGCCGTCGCCGTCGATCGCCCACACCAGGCGGTCGGGCTGGGCGACCTTGGCGCCCATCGCGGCGGGAACGGCGTAGCCCATCGTGCCGGCGCCGCCCGAGTTCAGCCACGCGCCGGGGCGCTCGTACTTGATGAACTGCGCGGCCCACATCTGGTGCTGGCCGACGCCCGCGGCGTAGACCGCCTCGGGGCCGGAGAGCTCGCCGATCTTCTCGATGACCCACTGCGGGGCGAGCAGACCGTCGTCGGGGTCGTCGGTGTAACCGAGCGGGTACTGGCTGCGCAGGGTCTCGAGCCGCTTCCACCAGTCGGCGTAGTCGGGCGCGTGCTCCTTGGCCGCGGCACGGAAGGCCGGCAGCAGGTCGAGCAGCACCTCGCGGGCATCCCCCACGATCGGAACGTCGGCGTGCCGGATCTTGCCGATCTCGGCCGGGTCGATGTCGATGTGGATCACCTTGGCGTGGGGAGCGAACTCGCTCACCTTGCCGGTGACGCGGTCGTCGAAGCGCGAGCCGATGGCGACGAGCAGGTCGCTCTCCTGCAGCGAGAGCACCGCGGGCACCGTGCCGTGCATGCCGGGCATGCCGAGGTTCTGCTGGTGGGAGTCGGGGAACGCGCCGCGGGCCATGAGCGTGGTCACGACGGGCGCACCGGTGGCCTCGGCGAAGGCGAGCAGCTCGCGGTGGGCGCCGGAGCGGATGACGCCGCCGCCGACGTAGAGCACGGGCTTGCGCGATTCGACGAGCAGCTGCGCGGCGGCCTGGATCTGCTTGCCGTGGGCCTTGGTCACCGGGCGGTAGCCGGGCAGCTCGACCTTGGGCGGCCAGATGAACGGCGCCGACTTCTGCTGCGCGTCTTTCGTCACATCGACGAGCACGGGGCCCGGGCGGCCCGACGTCGCGATGTGCACGGCGGCGGCGATCACGCCCGGGATGTCCTCGGGCTTGGTGACGAGGAACGAGTGCTTGGTGATCGGCATCGTGATGCCGGTGATGTCGACCTCCTGGAACGCGTCGGTTCCCATCGAGGTCGAGAACACCTGCCCGGTGATCGCCAGCAGCGGCACCGAGTCCATGTGGGCGTCGGCGATGGCGGTGACCAGGTTGGTCGCGCCGGGGCCGGAGGTGGCGATGCACACGCCGAGCCGGCCGCTCGCGGCGGCGTAGCCCTCGGCGGCGTGCCCGGCACCCTGCTCGTGGCGGACGAGGATGTGCCGGATGGCGGTCGAGGCCATCAGCTCGTCGTAGAACGGCATGATGGCACCGCCGGGCAGGCCGAACACGTCGGTGATGCCGAGCCTCTCGAGCGAGGCCAGGATCGCGCCCGAGCCGGTCAGCACGGGTGCGGCCGACGATGCGGCAGCAGGAGTCGGCGCAGGGGTCGAATCCGAAGTCATGACAGACGGCTTCCTTGGTGAGTCGGTGGTCGGAACAGGATCGACCGCGTGACTACCCGGTGACGGCTCCCTCGGACGCGGAGCGCACGAGCTTGGAGTACTTGGCGAGAACGCCACGGGTGTAACGCGGAGGCAGGGGCGCCCAGTCGGTGCGGCGCGCCTCGAGCTCGGCTGGGTCGACAAGTAGGTCGAGCGAGCGAGCAGCGATATCGACCCGGATGAGATCACCATCGCGCACGAAGGCGATCGGACCAGCGTCGACCGCTTCGGGAGCTACGTGGCCGATGCACAGGCCGGTTGTGCCGCCTGAGAATCGTCCGTCGGTCAAGAGTAGTACATCCTTTCCGAGCCCCGCCCCCTTGATGGCGGCGGTGATAGCGAGCATCTCGCGCATGCCCGGGCCGCCCTTGGGTCCCTCGTAGCGGATCACCACGACGTCGCCGGCGGAGATCTCGCCGTTCGTCAGGGCGTCCATCGCGGCGCGCTCGCGCTCGAAGACGCGGGCCGGGCCCTCGAACACGGCCGCGTCGAAGCCGGCTGTCTTCACGACGGCGCCCTCGGGCGCCAGCGAGCCGTGCAGGATCGTGATGCCGCCGGTCGCGTGGATCGGGTTGTCGAGCGTGCGCAGCACCTCGCCGTCGAGCGGGTCGGGGTTCAGCTCGGCGAGGTTCTCGGCCATCGTCTTGCCGGTGACCGTGAGGGCGTCTCCGTGCAGCAGGCCCTCGTCGAGCAGGGCCTTCAGCAGCACGGGCAGGCCGCCCTGGCGGTCGACATCGTTCATGACGTAGCGGCCGAAGGGCTTAAGGTCGCCGATGTGCGGCACGCGGTTGCCGATGCGGTTGAAGTCGTCGAGCGTGAACGGCACCTCGGCCTCGTTGGCGATGGCCAGCAGGTGCAGCACGACGTTGGTCGAGCCGCCGAGAGCCATCGCGACGGTGACCGCGTTCTCGAGCGCCTCGCGGGTGACGATGTCGCGCGCCGTGATGCCCCTCTCGAGCAGGTTCACGACGGCCTCGCCGCTGCGGTGCGCGTACATGTCGCGGCGACGATCGTAGGATGCGGGGCTCGCCGACCCCGGAAGGCTCAGGCCCAGGGCCTCCGCGACGCTCGCCATCGTGTTGGCGGTGTACATGCCACCACAGGCGCCTTCGCCGGGGGCGAAGGCGCACTCGATGCGGTGGGCATCCTCGTAGCTCATCTTGCCCGCCTTCACGGCGCCGACCGCCTCGAAGGAGTCGATGATCGTGATCTCCTTCTCGGTGCCGTCGGAGAGCTTGACCCAGCCGGGCGCGATCGATCCGGCGTAGAGGAAGACGCTCGCGAGGTCGAGGCGCACGGCCGCCATGAGCATGCCGGGGATCGACTTGTCGCAGCCGGCCAGCAGCACGCTGCCGTCGAGGCGTTCGGCCTGCATGACCGTCTCCACGCTGTCGGCGATGACCTCGCGGCTGACCAGGGAGAAGTGCATGCCCTCGTGGCCCATCGAGATGCCGTCGCTCACGCTCACGGTGCCGAACTGCAGCGGGTAGCCGCCGGCGGCGTGCACGCCCTCCTTCGCCGCCTGCGCGAGGCGCGCGAGCGAGAGGTTGCAGGGGGTGATCTCGTTCCACGAGCTCGCGATTCCGACCTGGGGCTTGTCCCAGTCGGCGTCACCCATGCCCACGGCGCGCAGCATGCCGCGCGAGGTGGTCGCTTCGATGCCGTCGGTGACGACGCGGGAACGGGGCTTGCGGTCGGGCGCGCTCATGGCACGATTCTACGTGCCGCGCTCGTCGTGCCAGGCGCCGCCGGGGAGGTCGGTAGCGGTGGCCGCATCGACGTCGGCGGCAAGCTCGTCGACCTCGAGCGAGCCCGGGTCGAAGTCGCCGTTGCGGTAGCCCGCGCGACCCACCATGTGGGCCGAAATCGGCGCCGTCAGCAGCTGGAAGACGATGACCGGCACGAGCATCAGCAGCACTGCGGCGCTCTGCGCACTGAGCGCGATCGCGATCACCACGAGGGTCAATCCCAAGATCTGCGGCTTTGTCGCGGCATGCAGGCGCGACAGCGGGTCGGGAAACCGCCACAGACCGATCGCGGCCGCCAGGGTCAGTGCCGCAGCGAGCACCAGCAGCGCGGCGGCGGCGATGGGCAGGATGCTCGCCACAGTCTCAGCCTCGATCATGGTCACCCCCCGGATCGGCGGAAGCATCGGCGCCCGCGCGTGACACGAAGCGCGCGACGGCGATGCTGCCCAGCACGGCGGTGGCGGCAAGCACCACCATGAGGGGGATGGTGCGGGTGTGGCCCGAGATCACCATCTCAGCGCCAACCACCAAGATCAGCGTGGTCAGCATGACGTCACTCGCGATCAGCCGGTCGATAAGGGTCGGCCCCTTGATGAGGCGGGCAAGCACCAGCAGCACCGCGGCGAACGCGATGACCCCCGCAACAACCCACAGCACGGCAGCAATGGTCATGAGCGCACCGCCTCCCACTCGTCGCGCGAGCCCCAGGCCCGCAAGAGCCCACGCTCGAGGCTGAGCACGTGATGGCGCGCCGCCTCCACCTCTGCGGGCGACCGCACCGAGAGGCTATGCACGTAGAGCACCGAATTGGCGCGATCGACCTCGACCACCACCGAGCCGGGCACGATGGAGACGGCGAGGGCCGTGCCCGTCAGGATGAAGTCGCTCCGCGTGTGCAGGTCGACCTTGATGAGTGCGCCGCGGTGGCGCGAGCGGGGGCCGACCGCGAGCAGGGCGACCTGGAAGGAGGCGACGATCATCTCGCCGAGCACGCGCAGCACGAAGGCGACGAACCAGAACAGGTTGAATCGGCCGGAGAGCTCGACGGGGGGCAGGTAGAACGCTTGGGTCACGATGAGCGCAACAACGATGCCGGTGAGAATCGTGAGTGCTGTCGTCGATCCCCAGAGCATCATCCAGAGCAGCACGAGCGCGACCAGCAGGGGCAGTTTCTGCCGAAGGCCAACCCGCACGCGGGCGCCACGTCCGCCCCGCGATGTCACCGTGATTCCGGTCATGGCGGCCCCTCCCCCGCGCTCGCGGGCGGGAGCTCGCCCTCGGTGCCGAGCACGACGGCGATGTAGGCGGCGGGCCCGTCAAGGTCACCCGCGGCACGGTCGGCGACCGCGTAGAGCGGCCCTGCGAAGATCGTGAGTGCCAAGCCGACAACGACCATGCCGGCGGTGCTGAGCGTCATGAGGCGCGGGGTCGTCCGGGTCTCGGTGGTGACCGGCGCGTCGGGAGCCTCCTCTACCGAGCGCAGCAGGCGCGTCTCGTCGCCCTCGACGTCGTCGGCGGGGCGCCAGAACACGAGGTTCCAGACCCGCACCAGGGCGTAGAGGGTCAGCAACGATACGAGGGCTCCGCCCCCGATGAGCGCATAGGCAAGCGCATCGCCCTGCACGGCGGTGGCCTGGAAGAGTCCGAGCTTGCCGATGAAGCCTGAGAACGGCGGAATACCGCCGAGGTTGAGCGCGGGCAGAAAGAACAGCACGGCGACGAGCGGCGCGCTCGCCAGCAGACCGCCGATGCGGGTGATCGAGGTGCTTCCGGCCTCGCGCTCGACGAGTCCCGCCGCGAGGAAGAGCGTCGTCTGCACGACGATGTGATGGACGATGTAGTAGATCGCCGCCGCGGTGCCGGCGACCGTGCCGAGCGCGACACCGAGAATCATGTAGCCGATATGGCTCACGAGCGTGAACGACAGGATGCGCTTGATGTCGGCCTGCGCGACCGCGCCGAGCGCGCCGACGACCATCGTCAGCAGAGCGACCACCATGAGCGCGGGATTGAGCTCGGGAGTCGGGAAGATGACCGTCTCGAGGCGGATGATCGCGTAGACGCCGATCTTGGTCAGCAGGCCGGCGAAGGCTGCGGTGACCGGCGCCGGCGCCGAGGGGTAGCTGTCGGGCAACCAGAAAGACAGCGGGAAGACGGCCGCCTTGATACCGAAGGCGACGAGCAGCATGACGTGCAGCAGGATCTGCACGTCGAGGGGCAGCTCCTGCACCCGCTCGGCCACCTGGGCGAGGTTCACCGTGCCGAGCGCGCCGTAGACCATGCCGATCGCCGCGAGAAACAGGATCGACGACAGCAGGCTGACAATGACGTAGGTGATGCCGGCCCGGATGCGCGACCGTGTGCCCCCGAGGGTGATGAGCACGTAGCTCGCGACGAGGAGGATCTCGAAGCCGACGTAGAGGTTGAACAGGTCGCCCGCGATGAAGGCGACCATGACGCCCGTGGTCAGGATCAGGTAGGTCGGGTAGTAGATCGAGACGGGCGTCTCATCGTCGCCGTCGGCCAGACCCTGACCGATGGAGAAGATCAGTACCGCGAGCAGCACGACGGACGACACCACGAGCATGAGCGCCGAGAGCCGGTCGACGACCAGCACGATGCCGAGCGGCGTCGCCCAGTTGCCCGCCTCGACGACGACGGCGCCCCCGGCATCGACACCGACGAGCAGCGCGACGCTGATGCCGAGCACCACGGTCAGCGCGAGCGCGGCGACGATGCGCTGCGGGCGGGCGCGGCGCCCGAGCACGAGCGTGAGGGCGGCGGCGAACAGCGGCACGAGGACGACGAGCGGGACGAGGGCCTCCATCATCGGTCGCCTCCCGTCCCGGCGCCCGCGGGCTGCGGCTCCACATCCGGCCCCACCGCGCTGTCGTCGGCCTCGTCGACCGGGAAGTCGGTGTCGCCCTCGTCGGGCGCCGTCTCCTCGAGCGGCATGGTGACCGTGCCCTCGCGCAGCGCGACGTCGTCGGCGTCGTCGGCGACGTCGTCGGCGTTGGCGAGGCGCCACGAGCGGTAGATGAGCGCGAGGAGGAAGGCCGAGACCGCGAAGGTGATGACGATCGCGGTGAGGATGAGCGCCTGCGGCAGCGGGTCGGAGTACTCCTCCGGCGCGAGCGACTCGTCGTAGATCGGGGCGAACCCGGCCGGCCCGGCCATGATCAGGATCAGCAGGTTGACCCCGTTGCCGATGAGCAGGAAGCCGAGGACGACGCGCGTCAGGCTGCGCTCGAGCAGCAGGTAGACGCCGCAGGCGATGAGCGCGGCCATGACGACCACGAGCGCGAGGGAGACGGTCATCGGGCACCTCCGCGGGCTCGGGCGGCGGCGGGCGCGGCGCGGTCGGCATCGCGGGATGCGGGCGCTGGCAGACCCGGAGGCGCGAACTCGTCGCCCCCCT
>JAIWOM010000244.1 GCA_020216895.1 Microcella sp. | reverse complement strand
ACCGCGGGTGCGGCGCGAGGCGACGTGGCCCTTCGCGCCGTAGCCGACGAGCACGGCGTTCGACGCCGGCTGCTCCGACTCGTGCGCGATCGTCGTGGCGGTGTCGGCCGCGCTGGAGGCGACGGGGTCGTCGGCCCCACCATCCGGCCCGTCACCGCGCACCGTGATGATGGGGGTGCCGACCTCGACGGTCTGCCCCTCGTCGACCAGCAGGGCGTCGACGGTGCCGGCGAACGGCGAGGGCAGCTCGACGAGCGACTTGGCGGTCTCGATCTCGACGATCACCTGGTTGATGGCCACGGCGTCGCCGGGCTTGACGCGCCACGACACGATCTCGGCCTCGGTCAGGCCCTCCCCGACGTCGGGGAGCGGGAACTCGGAGACGCTCACGATTCCTCCAGGGTCGGGTGCGGTCAGTATGCCAGCGCGCGGTCGACGGTGTGCAGGATGCGGTCGACGTCGGGCAGGTAGGCGCCCTCGAGCTTGGCGGGCGGGAAGGGGGTGTCGTAGCCGGAGACGCGCAGCACCGGGGCCTCGAGCGAGTAGAACGCCTTCTCGGTGACGGTCGCCGCGATCTCCGAGCCGATGCTGACCGAGCCCGGCGCCTCCTGGGCGACGACGAGCCGACCGGTGCGGTGCACCGACTCGAGCAGCGGCGCGTAGTCGATCGGCGAGAGCGAGCGGAGGTCGACGACCTCGATGCTCGTGCCCTCCTCGGCGGCGAGCTCGGCGGCGTCGAGCAGCATGCTCACCATCGCGCCGTGGCCGACGACGGTCACATCGGTGCCGGCGCGCACGATGCGCGACTCGTGCAGGGCGGCTCCGGGCGCGGCGAGGTCGACCTCGCCCTTCGGCCAGTAGCGGCTCTTCGGCTCGAAGAACATGACCGGGTCGGTGCTCGCGATCGCCTGCTGGATCATCCAGTAGGCGTCGTGCGGGGTCGGCGGGCTCACCAGGCGCAGACCGGCGGTGTGCGCGAAGTACGCCTCGGGGCTCTCCTGGTGGTGCTCGACGGCGCCGATGTGCCCGCCGTAGGGAACACGGATGACGACGGGCAGTTGCAGGGCGCCCTCGTGCCGCGCGGTCAGCTTCGCCAGCTGGGTCGTGATCTGATCGAAGGCCGGGAAGATGAAGCCGTCGAACTGGATCTCGACGACGGGCCGGTAGCCGCGCATCGCCAGGCCGATCGCGGTGCCGACGATGCCCGACTCGGCGAGCGGGGTGTCGAGCACGCGGTGGGCGCCGAACTGCTTCTGCAGGCCCTCGGTCACGCGGAAGACGCCGCCGAGCGGGCCGATGTCCTCGCCCATCAGGATGACCTTGTCATCCGCCTCCATCGCGGCGGCGAGGCCCAGGGTGAGGGCCTTGGCCATCGTCAGCGTCTCGGTGCTCATTGCGCACCCCCCTCGAACGAGGCCTCGAAGTCGGCCAGCGCCTGGCGCTGCGCATCCATCATCGGATGCGGCTCGCTGTAGACGTGGGCGAACATCGAGTCGGCCGGGGGCGGCTCGAGGGCGAGCGTGCGGGCACGAGCCTCGGCCGCGAACTGCTCGGCCTCTTCGTGGACCTCGGTGAAGAACGCCTCGCTCTCGCCGAGGCCGCGCAGGTAGGTCTCGAAGCGGGCGATCGGGTCGCGCTCCTGCCAGTAGTGCAGCTCGTCGTCGTCGCGGTACTTCGTCGGGTCGTCGCTCGTCGTGTGCGCACCCATCCGGTAGGTGAGGGCCTCGATGAACTGGGGCCCCTCGCCGGCACGGGCCGCGTCGAGGCTCGCCGCCGTCACCGCGTAGCTGATGAGCACGTCGTTGCCGTCGATCTGCTGGCTGGGGATGCCGAAGCCGCGCGGACGGTGGAAGAGCGGGGTGCGCGACTGCACGCGCACCGGCACCGAGATCGCCCAGTGGTTGTTCTGCAGGAAGAACACCTGCGGGGTCTGGTAGCTCTGCGCGAAGACGAAGGCCTCGTTGACGTCGCCCTGGCTGGTCGCGCCGTCGCCGAAGTAGACGAGCACCGCCGTGTCCTTCTGCGGGTCGCCCGTGCCGACGAGCCCATCGAAGCGCACGCCCATCGCGTAGCCGGTCGCGTGCAGCGCCTGCGAGCCGATGACCAGCGTGTAGATGTGGAAGTTGCCCGTCTCGGCCGGGTTCCAGCCGCCGTGCGTGAGGCCGCGGAGCATCTTGATGATCTGCACCACGTCGAGGCCGCGGATGTGCCCGACCGCGTGCTCGCGGTAGGCGGGGAAGATGTGGTCCTGCGCCTTGGCGGCGAAGCCGGAGCCGACCTGTGCCGCCTCCTGGCCGATGCTCGGGATCCAGAGGGCGAGCTGACCCTGACGCTGCAGGTTGCCGGCCTCGATGTCGAAGCGGCGGATCACGCGCATCGTGCGGTAGAACTCGCGCAGCTGCTGCTCGGTGAGAGCATCCACGTACGGCAGGTAGGCCTCGGTGGCATCGCTGACGACACGGGTTCCGTCGGGCGCGAGCAGCTGCAGCGTCTCCGGGGTGTACGACATGCGTTCCACTCTAGGGCCGGGCCCGGGGGCCCTGGTCAGAGGGTTCGGACAACCTCGGCCGCGACCCGCACCAGGGAGTCGACAGATTCGGCCTCGCCGATCGAGATGCGGATGCCCTCCGGCGGGAACACGCGCGCGACGATCCCGGCCGCGGCGAACGCCTCGCCCGCGGCGGCCGTGGCCGGCCCGGTCGGCAGCCAGACGAAGTGGCCCTGCGACCCCGGTAGCACCCAGCCCTGCTCGCGCAGCGCGGCCTGGACGACGTCGCGCCGCGCGGCCA
>JAIWOM010000008.1 GCA_020216895.1 Microcella sp. | reverse complement strand
GTCGCGGTCGGCGACGGCGCCAACGACCTGGCGATGATGGCCGCGGCCGGGCTGAGCATCGCGTTCGACGCGAAGCCGATCGTGCGCGGAGCCGCCCACGTCAGCCTCGTCGAGCGCGACCTCGCCGCCGTGCTCGGCGTGCTGGGGCTGCGCGGCTAGCTGCGGGCTCTTGGCCGGGTCAGTGGCCCATGCCGAGGCCGCCGTCGACGGGGATCACGGCCCCGCTGATGTAGGCGGCATCGTCGCCGGCGAGCCAGGCGACCACGCGAGCGACCTCGGTGGGGGTCGCGAAGCGGCCGGCCGGGATCGCCTCCTGGTAGGCCTTCTGCTGGTCCTCCGGCAGCGCCGCGGTCATGTCGGTTTCGATGAATCCCGGGGCCACGACGTTCGCGGTGATGCCGCGGCCGCCGAGCTCGCGCGTGAGCGAGCGGGCCATACCCACGAGGGCCGACTTCGAGGCGCTGTAGTTGACCTGGCCGGCCGAGCCGTACAGCCCCACCACGCTGGAGATGAGGATGATCCGACCGAAGCGGGCCTTGAGCATCCCCTTCGACGCCCGCTTCACGGTGCGGAAGGCGCCGGTGAGGTTGGTGTCGATGACGGTCGTGAAGTCCTCCTCCGACATGCGCAGCAGGAGGGTGTCGCGGGTGATGCCGGCGTTCGCCACGACCACCTCGACAGGTCCCAGCTCGGCCTCGACGGTCGTGAAGGCCGCATCGAGCGAATCGGCGTCGGTGACGTCGGCGATCACGGTGAGCGCGCCGGCCGGGCCCGAGCCCGAGCGGGCCGTGACGGCCACCCGATGCCCCTGGGCGAGAAACTCCTCGGCGATCGAGTAGCCGATGCCGCGGTTGCCGCCGGTGATCAGAACAGTGCGCTGGGTGGTCATGGCTCCCCAGCATATGCGCAACGTCGGGGGCTACCATCGCCGTGTGTCGAAGCCGCAGACCAATGCGATCACCAGCCTCCCCACCTCGCCCGATGAGGAGCGCAAGGCCCGCATGGTCAAGTACTCCGTGGCCATGGCGGTGCGCATGGTGTGCATCATGGCGTGCTTCGTCACGCCCGGCTGGTGGCTGCTGATCCCCGCCTTCGGCGCGGTGGTGCTGCCGTACGTTGCGGTGGTCGCCGCGAACACCGTCGTCAACACCGCCGGACGCGCCGTCGAGCGCCCCGGCGCGCTCCTGCCCGTGCGGGAGGACCGCGCGTGATCGACCTGCCCGGGGCCATCACCAGCCGTCGCTGCTCGCGCGCCGGCTGCAAGCAGGAGGCGACCTGGGCAGTCAACTGGCGCAACCCCCGCATCCACACCCCTGACCGGGTCAAGGTGTGGCTCGCCTGCGAGGAGCATCGTGACTACCTTTACGACTACGTGGACGCCCGCGGGTTTCCGGTGACGATCACCCCGGCGGGCGTGGTCGTCGAGAGCGTGCCCGATCGGGGAGAATAGCTCTCCGTGAGCATCCTCGCGCTGGCCCTGACGAAGCGCTGGCTGGGCTGGCTGGCGTTCACGACGCTGTTCGCGGTCGTGTGCGTGGGGCTGGCGCAGTGGCAGTGGGCCCGCCGCCTCGAGGCCGTCGCCGAGATCCGCGTCGTCGCGCAGAACTGGGATGCCGCTCCGGTCGCCCTCACCGAGGTGCTGCCGGGCGATGCGCCTCTCGACCCCGCCGCCGAGTGGGCCCCGGTCGTGCTCGAGGGCGAGTACCTGGTCGATGAGCAGCTGCTGGTGCGCAACCGCCCGTTCGGCGGTCGCCCCGGGTTCGAGGTGCTGACGCCGCTGCTGCTCGACTCGGGCGCGGTGTTCATCGTCAACCGCGGCTGGGTGCCGACCGGCGATGAGCAGGACTCCCCCGACGCCGTGCCTGCACCCCCGGAGGGGCCCGTCGAGGTGATCGCGCGGCTGAAGCCGGGCGAGCCGACGATCGCGGGGCGCGGCGCGCCGGAGGGGCAGATCGCGACGATCCACCTGCCTGAGCTCGCCGAGCGGGTGAGCGGCGGATCGGTCATCGAGGGCGCCTACGGCCTGCTGGACCGCGAGCAGCCGGCCCCGGTCGAGCGGCCGCTCGCCGCTCTGCGTCCCGTCGCCGATGAGGGTCCGCACCTCAGCTACACCTTCCAGTGGTACCTGTTCGCGCTGCTCGGCTTCATCGGCTTCGGCTGGGCGCTCCGGCACGAGCACCGGGCCCTGCGCGCCGCGGAGACCGGTGAGCCGGTCGCTGCCCCGCGGCGGCGGCGCGGGGCCGGGCCGACCGACGATGAGATCGAGGACGCGCTGCTCGACGCCGATGACGAGAGCCGCGCGGGCCGTCAGGCGAGCGAGATCAGCTCGGCGTAGTCGGCTGTCCAGAGATCCTCGACGCCGTCGGGCATGATCAGCACGCGTTCCGGGTTGAGCGCCTCCACAGCTCCCTCGTCGTGGCTGACGAGGATCACCGCGCCGCTGTAGCTGGCGAGCGCGCCCAGGATCTCCGCCCGGCTCGCGGGGTCGAGGTTGTTCGTCGGCTCGTCGAGCAGCAGCAGGTTCGCCTTCGAGACCACGAGAGTCGCGAGCGAGAGCCGCGTCTTCTCGCCGCCGGACAGCACGCCCGCGGGCTTCTGCACATCCTCGCCGATGAACAGGAACGAGCCGAGCACGCTGCGCGCCTCCCGCTCGGTGATGGCATCGCTCGCGCTCATCATGTTCTCGAGCACGGAGCGCTTCACATCGAGCGTCTCGTGCTCCTGCGCGTAATAGCCGATGCGCAGCCCGTGCCCGGGCTCGATGATGCCGGTATCGGGCTGGTCGACGCCGGCGAGGATCCGCAGCAGCGTCGTCTTGCCGGCACCGTTGAGGCCCAGGATGACCACGCGCGAGCCGCGATCGACGGCGAGGTCGACCGCCGTGAAGATCTCGAGCGAGCCGTAGCTCTTCGACAGGTTGTGGGCCTGCAGCGGGGTCTTGCCGACGGGAGCGGGCTCGGGGAACCGCAGTTTCGCGACCCGGTCGACCGCGCGCACCTCCTCCAGACCGGAGAGCATCTTCTCGGCACGCGCGACCATCTGGTGCGCGGCGGCAGCCTTCGAGGCCTTCGCTCCGAATCGGGCGGCCTGAAGCTGCAGCGCGGTCGCCTTTTTCTCGACGTTGGCGCGCTCCTTCTTGCGGCGCTCCTCATCGGCCTCGCGCTGCCGCAGGTAGTTCTTCCACCCCATGTTGTAGATGTCGATGACCTGCCGGTTGGCGTCGAGGTAGAAGACCCGGTTGACGGTCTCCTCGACGAGCTGCACGTCGTGGCTGATCACGATGAAGCCGCCCTGGTAGGCCTTCAGGAAGTCGCGGAGCCAGACCACGGAGTCGGCGTCGAGGTGGTTGGTCGGCTCGTCGAGGATCATCGTCTCGGCGTCGCTGAACAGGATGCGGGCCAGCTCGATGCGGCGGCGCTGGCCGCCCGACAGCGTGCTGAGCGGCTGGCTCAGGATGCGGTCGGGAAGGCTCAGGTTGCTCGCGATCGCGGCGGCTTCCGCCTCGGCCGCGTAGCCGCCGAGCGCGTGGAAGCGGTCGGTCAGCCGCCCGTAGCGGGCCATCGCCTTCTCGGCGACGGCCGGGTCGCTGCTGCCCATGTCGACCGTGGCCTGCTGCATGTCGAGCACGATCTGCCCGAGTCCGCGGGCGTCGAGGATGCGGGTGCGGGCCAGCTGCTCCGGGTCGCCGGCGCGCGGGTCCTGCGGCAGGTAGCCGATCTCGCCGCTGCGCGTGATGGTGCCGCCGGTGGGCTGCCCTTCGCCGGCGAGGGCGCGGGTCATGGTCGTCTTGCCGGCGCCGTTGCGCCCGACCAGGCCGATCTTGTCGCCCTTGGCGACCTGGAAGCTGACGTTCTCCATGAGGAGGCGCGCGCCGACCCGGATCTCGAGGTCGTGTACGGCAAGCACAGTGAACGTCCGATTCTTTGGTGGGATTCGACGACCCCGGGCGACGGGGGCCAGCCCGATAGTCTAGCCGTGTCCCCCGCACCCGACGTCCCATGCAGAGGAACCTCCGCCGTGTCGAACGCCACCACCGCTCTCTCCCCCGCCGCGCCTGCCCGGATCACGCTGGTCGACCGGGTCATCGCCCGCTCGTGGGCAAGCGACATCGCCCTCGTCATCGCCGGTACCGCCCTCGTAGCGGTGCTCGCCCAGGTCGCCGTGCCGCTCTGGCCCGTTCCCGTCACCGGCCAGACCCTCGCGGTGCTGCTGGTCGGCGCGAGCCTCGGCGCCGCGCGCGGCGCCGCATCCCTCGCCCTGTACGCCGTTCTCGGGCTCGCCGGCCTGCCGATCTTCGCGCCGCAGGATGACGGCTCGCACCTCACCGGGCTCGCGGCCCTGACCGCGCCGAGCTTCGGTTACATCATCGGCTTCATCGCCTCGGCCGCGATCGTCGGCTGGGCCGCCGAGCGCTCGTGGGACCGCGGCTGGTACAAGCCCATCATCACCTTCATCGGCGGCTCGCTGGTCGTCTTCGCGTTCGGCCTGCCCTGGCTCGCCGTCGCGCTCGGCCAGTTCGGCCTGCCGAACGACCCGCAGTCGGTGCTGATCTCCGGCTTCTACCCGTTCATCATCGGCGGGGTCATCAAGGCCGCGATCGCCGCGGCCCTGCTGCCCGCGCTCTGGGCCGCCGCCGAGCGCGCGCCGCGCCACGACTGACGCAGCTGGAACGACGAAGGGCCCTGCCGGATGACCGGCGGGGCCCTTCGTCGTGGCTCACTCAGATGGAGAAACCAAGAGCTCTCATCATGTCGCGACCGTCGTCGGTGATGCGCTCGGGGCCCCACGGGGGCATCCACACCCAGTTGATGCGGAACTGCTCGACGATGCCGTCGAGCGCGTTCGCGACCGACTCCTCGATGACGTCCGTCAGCGGGCAGCCCGCGGAGGTGAGGGTCATCGAGATGATGAGCGCGTCGCTCTCCTCATCCCAGGCGAGGTCGTAGACGAGGCCGAGGTCGACGATGTTGACCCCCAGCTCGGGGTCCACGACGTCCTTCAGCCCCTCCTCGACCTTGTCGAAGAGCTGCGGTTCCAGTGCGGTGGGCATGGCTCTAGCCTACGGTCGACCCGGACAGGTAGCGGTCGTAGCCCTCGTTCTCGAGGCGCTCTGCCAGCTCGGGGCCGCCCTCCTCGGCGACGCGGCCGTCGACGAAGACGTGCACGAAGTCGGGCTGGATGTATCGCAGGATGCGGGTGTAGTGCGTGATGAGCAGCACACCGAGCCCGGTGTTCTCCTTCACGCGGTTCACGCCCTCCGAGACGATCTTGAGCGCGTCGACGTCGAGGCCAGAGTCGGTCTCGTCGAGCACGGCGATCTTCGGCTTGAGCAGCTCGAGCTGGACGATCTCGTGGCGCTTCTTCTCGCCGCCCGAGAAGCCCTCGTTGACGTTGCGCTCGGCGAAGGAGGAGTCCATGCGGAGCGCCTCCATCGAGCCCTTGAGCTCCTTGATCCAGCTGCGCAGCGGCGGGGCCTCGCCGTCGAGTGCGGTCTTGGCGGTGCGGAGGAAGTTCGACACCGTGACGCCGGGGATCTCGACCGGGTACTGCATGGCCAGGAACAGGCCGGCGCGGGCGCGCTCGTCGATGCTCATCTCGAGCACGTTCTCGCCGTCGAGCGTGATCGTGCCGCTGTCGACGGTGTACCGGGGGTGGCCGGCGATCGTGTAGGCGAGGGTCGACTTGCCCGAACCGTTGGGGCCCATGATGGCGTGCGTCTCGCCCGAGTTGATGGTCAGGTCGACCCCGCGGAGGATCGGCTTGACCCCCTGGTCGGTCTCGATGCTGACGTGCAGATCGCGGATCTCAAGAGTGGACATTGCTCTGGCTGGTCCTCTGTGTCGTGTGGGAGTCGGGCGCGGCGGTCAGCCGGCGATGGTCTGGTCGACGTCGACGAGAACGTCGTCGCCGTCGATGGTCACGGTGTAGACAGGCACCGGCTCGTAGGCCGGGAAGTTGCGGGGCTTGCCGCTGCCGAGGTCGAACTTCGAGCCGTGCGCCCAGCACTCGATGGCGTCGTCCTCGACGAAGCCCTCGCTGAGCGAGATCTCTCCGTGGGTGCAGGTGTCACCGAGGGCGTGCACAGCCCCGGCGGAGTCCATGACGACGGCGACGGGCTTGCCGTCGACGACGACCTTGCGGGCGGTCGCGGGGCTCAGCTCGCCGAGCGAGCAGACGCGGGACGCTGTCATGTCACACCACCTCCACGGCGGCCAGCTCGTCCTCGAGCAGGGCGAGCAGGCGGGCCTCGAGCGCCTCGTTGCCGATGCGCTGCACGATCTCGAGCAGGAACCCGAGCACGACGAGGCGACGGGCCTCCTGCTCATCGATGCCGCGCGCGCGCAGGTAGAACAGGTGCTCGTCGTCGAAACGGCCGGTCGCGCTCGCGTGGCCCGCTCCAGCGATCTCGCCGGTCTCGATCTCCAGGTTCGGGATCGAGTCGGCGCGCGTGCCATCGCTGAGCACGAGGTTGCGGTTCTCCTCGTAGGAGTCGGTGCCGGTGGCCTCGCGGCCGATGAGCACATCGCCGACCCAGACGGTGCGCGCACCCTCGCCGTTCAGGGCGCCCTTGTAGCTGACGCGGCTGACGGTGTGCGGTGCGATGTGGTGCACGTAGACGCGCTGCTCGAGGTGCTGGCCGGCGTCGGCGAAGTACAGGCCGAGCAGCTGCCCGTCGGCGCCCTCCCCCGCGAGCGCGACCGAGGGGTTCACGCGCACGACGGCACCGCCGAGCGACACGACGACGTGCTTGAGGCGGGCATCCCGTTCGACGCGCCCGAAGTGGCTCGAGAGGTGCACGGCCTCGTCATCCCATTCCTGCAGGCTCACGACGGTCAGGTCGCTGCCCTGCTCGGCGATGATCTCGACGTTCTCGGTGAGGCGGGCCGGGCCGCGGTGGTCGATGATGACCGTGCCGCGCGCGTTCGGCTTCGCGGTGATGATCGTGTGCGCCGCGCGCGGGGTGCTGTCGGGTGCCGTGCGGTCGACGGTCACCGTGATCGCCTCCTCGCCCGTGAGCGTGACGACGAGGGCCCTCTCGCTGCTCGACCAGGCGTTCGCGGCCGCACGCTCCTCGGCAAGGCCGGCGGAGCCGATGCGGGCGTCGTCGCGGCCGACCCACTCGACCGTGACGCCCGCGGCCGGCGACACCTCGGCCGGGAAGGGCGAGCCGTCGAGGGGGCCGTCGATCAGGTCGCGGATGCTCGCCACGGGCGTCAGCCGCCATTCGAGCTCGCGCCCGGTGACCTCCGGGAAGTCGGCGTGCTGCGCCGAGGCGAAGCGCTCGGAGCGCGTCTGCACCGGCACCGGCGAGCCGGGGCCGTGGGCGTGCTGGAGGGGAGCCGCCTCGGGGGCGGCGGAGGGTGCGGACGTCATCTAGCCGACGCTGCCTTCCATGTTCATCTCGATGAGCTTGTTGAGCTCGAGGGCGTACTCCATCGGAAGCTCGCGCGCGATCGGCTCGATGAAGCCGCGCACGATCATCGCCATCGCCTCGTCCTCGGGCATGCCGCGCGACTGCAGGTAGAACAGCTGCTCCTCGCTCACGCGCGACACGGTCGCCTCGTGGCCGAGCTGCACGTCGTCGACGCGGATGTCGATCGCCGGGTAGGTGTCGGAGCGCGAGATCGTGTCGACCAACAGCGCGTCGCAGCGCACCGTGTTGGCCGAGTGGTGAGCGTTCGCGTCGACGCGGACCTCACCGCGGTAGCCCGCTCGGCCGCCGCCGCGTGCGATCGACTTCGACACGATCGACGAGGTCGTGTAGGGCGCCATGTGGATCATCTTCGCGCCGGCATCCTGGTGCTGACCGGGGCCGGCGAAGGCGACGGACAGGGTCTCGCCCTTCGCGTGCTCGCCCATGAGGAAGATTGACGGGTACTTCATCGTGACCTTCGAGCCGATGTTGCCGTCGATCCACTCCATGGTGGCGCCCTCGTGGGCGACGGCCCGCTTGGTGACCAGGTTGTAGACGTTGTTCGACCAGTTCTGGATCGTCGTGTACCGCACGCGGGCGTTCTTCTTCACGATGATCTCGACGACGGCCGAGTGCAGCGAGTCGCTCTTGTAGATCGGAGCCGTGCAGCCCTCGATGTAGTGCACGTAGGAGCCCTCGTCGGCGATGATGAGCGTCCGCTCGAACTGGCCCATGTTCTCGGTGTTGATCCGGAAGTAGGCCTGCAGCGGGATCTCGACGTGCACCCCCGGCGGCACGTAGACGAACGAGCCGCCCGACCAGACGGCCGTGTTCAGGGCGGCGAACTTGTTGTCGCCAGCGGGGATGACCGTGCCGAAGTACTCCTGGAAGAACTCCGGGTGCTCGCGCAGAGCCGTGTCGGTGTCCATGAAGATGACGCCCTGCGCCTCGAGGTCCTCGCGGATCTGGTGGTAGACCACCTCGGACTCGTACTGGGCCGCGACGCCGGCCACGAGGCGCTGGCGCTCGGCCTCGGGGATTCCGAGCCGCTCGTAGGTGTTCTTGATGTCCTCCGGCAGCTCCTCCCACGAGGTCGCCTGCTTCTCGGTGGTCCGGACGAAGTACTTGATGTTGTCGAAGTCGATCCCCGACAGGTCGGCGCCCCAGATCGGCATCGGCTTCTGACCGAAGAGCTTGAGGCCCTTCAGGCGCAGGTCGAGCATCCACTGCGGTTCGTCCTTGAGCGCGGAGATGTTGCGCACGACGTCCTCGTCGATGCCGCGACGGGCCGACGCGCCCGCGGCGTCGGAGTCGGACCAGCCGAACTCGTACTGGCCGAGGCCCTCGAGCTCCGGTCGATCGATGAGCACGTCAGACACGGTGTTCCTCTTCTCCTCGTCGAACCCAACCGCGAGGGCGGTGGGGGAATTCCTGATGCGGGGATGTCCGCTCCTGGTCGGTCCTCCGGCGACGCTGCTCGGCTGACGCTCAACCGCCGCAACTACACTGACAGCGACCGCAGGAGCGGGCAGGTGGGCCTCAGCGCCCGCGATCGACAGCGACGGTGAACACCCTGAAGTCTACAGGGGAGGACACCGTGAAGAGGAGGATGCAGGCTGTGAACCGGCTGTACCGATGGCTTCCCGTCTCGACCGCCGACCGCCGCGTGCGGGTGCTCGCCTGGGCGTCCCTCGTCAGCCAGACGCTCATCGTGGGAACGGGCGGGGCTGTGCGGCTCACCGGCTCGGGCCTCGGCTGCCCCACCTGGCCCCGGTGCACGGAGGACTCCTTCGTCGCGACACCCGAGATGGGCATCCACGGCATCGTCGAGTTCGGGAACCGCCTGCTGACCTTCGTGCTCGTGATCATCGCGATCCTGGCGTTCCTCTCGATCCTGCGCCTGCGGCGCGAGCGTCCCGAGCTGCTGCGCCTCACGGTCGCGCTCGGCCTCGGGATCCCCGCGCAGGCGGTCATCGGCGGCATCACGGTGCTGACCGAGCTCAACCCCTGGATCGTCGGCCTCCACTTCGTCGTGTCGGCCGTGCTCGTCGCGCTCGCGACCGTCTATGTGCACCGCGTGTACCGCGGCCGGACCTCCGGTCAGCTGGCGGTGCCCGTGCCCCTCCGCCAGCTCGCTCTCGTCACGGCGGCAGGTGCCTGGGTGACCGTGCTGATCGGCATCGTGGTGACCGGCTCCGGCCCGCACGCGGGCGACGGCGGGGCCGCGCGCAACGGCCTCGACAGCGAGCTTCTGCAGCACTGGCACTCATGGCCGGCGTACGCGACCTTCGGTCTCACCCTCCTCCTCATCGTCGTCGCCTTCCGCAGCGGCCGCGCGCCGATGCTGCGGGCCTCGATCGCGCTTCTCGCCGTCGAGGGCGTGCAGATCGCCGTCGGCATCGCGCAGGCGCGCCTCGGGCTCCCGGTGATCCTCGTGGGCGTGCACATGGTGCTGGCCTGCGTCCTGGTCGCCGTCGTGACCCTCGTGGTGCTCACCACGAAGCTCACCGCGGCCGAGGCGGCCGAGCGCGACGCGGTGGTCGAGCGCGAGGCCGTCAGCGCCTAGGAGCGGGCCTCCGAGCGACGCGCTCAGACGCACCGCTGAGAGGGGCAGCGCTGAGAGGGGCAGCGCCTAGAAGGGCAGCAGCGGATCGATGCCGACCGCGACGAACAGCAGCGTCAGGTACGAGATGCTTGCGTGGAAGACGCGCATCGGCGCCGCCTCCTGGCCGCGGACCGCACGCCCGTAGAGGCGGTGGCTCTCGACGATGAACCAGCCCCCGGCGAGCACCGCGACCGCGGTGTAGAGAGCACCCATCGGCGCGATCGGGATCAGCAGCAGCGAGGCCGCCACGGTCGCCCAGGCGTAGAGGACGACCTGCACGCCCACGGTCGCACGGTCGCGGATGACGGCGAGCATGGGCACGTCGGCGGCCGCGTAGTCGTCGCGGTACTTCATCGACAGCGGCCAGTAGTGCGGCGGAGTCCAGAGGAAGACGACGAGGAAGAGGATGAACGGCGGCCAGTCGAGCGAACCGGTGACGGCCGACCAGCCGATCAGCACGGGGAAGCAGCCGGCGATCCCGCCCCAGATGATGTTCTGCTCGGTGCGGCGCTTGAGTACGAGGGTGTAGATCACGACGTAGAAGACGATCGCGGCGAGCGACAGCGCGGCGGCCAGCAGGTTCGTCGTGAGGGCGAGCCAGACGATCGAGACGACCCCGATCGCGTAGGCGAAGATCAGCGCCGCGCGATCGGAGATCTCCCCCGTCACGAGCGGACGGTTCTGCGTGCGGTTCATCACGCGGTCGATGTCGCGGTCGATGTACATATTGAACGCGCCCGCCGACCCGGCGGAGAGGGCGCCGCCGATCAGGGTCGCGAGCACCAGCCCGATGCTGGGCAGGCCGTCGGCCGCGAGGATCATGACGGGCGCGGTCGTCACGAGCAGCAGCTCGATGACGCGGGGCTTCGTCAGCGCCACGTAGGCGGCGAGGGTCCGGCGGAGGCTCCGCGGTCGCGTCGAGACGGCGTGATCGAGAGCGGTGTCCATGGCTCCTTCTTCGTGGCAGAGGGCGAGGCCAGTCTACGGGAGCGGCGCTTTGAGCCAGCCCAGCGAGCCCGGGGCGGCATATGACGCTCCCTATACTGGCCATGGCCGACGATGTCCTGCCCGTCATCGTGCGCGCAGGAGCCGGAGGCGCCCGTCCGACCTCACGAAAGGCCACCACCCGCCCATGACCGAGCTCACCTGGGACGACCTCGACCGTCAGGCCGTCGACACCGCCCGTCTGCTGGCGGCCGACGCCGTCGAGAAGGTCGGCAACGGCCACCCCGGCACCGCCATGTCGCTGGCGCCGGTCGCCTACCTGCTGCACCAGAAGGTCATGGCGCACGACCCGAGCGACCCGCACTGGCTGGGACGCGACCGCTTCATCCTGTCGGCCGGCCACAGCTCGCTCACCCAGTACGTGCAGCTCTACCTCGGCGGCTACGGCCTCGAGCTCGACGATCTCAAGGCGCTCCGCACCTGGGGCTCGAAGACCCCCGGCCACCCGGAGTACGGCCACACCGACGGCGTCGAGATCACGACCGGTCCCCTCGGCCAGGGTCTCGCCTCCGCGGTCGGCTTCGCCTACGCCGCTCGCTTCGAGCGGGGCCTGCTCGACCCCGAGACCCCCGCCGGTGAGAGCGTCTTCGACCATCACGTCTACGTGATCGCCGGCGACGGCGACATCCAGGAGGGTGTGACGAGCGAGGCCGGGTCACTCGCCGGCCACCAGCAGCTCGGCAACCTGGTCGTCATCTACGACTCGAACCAGATCTCGATTGAGGACGACACCGACATCGCCTTCACCGAGGACGTCGCCGCGCGCTACGCGAGTTACGGCTGGCACGTCCAGACCGTCGACTGGAAGAAGACCGGCGAGTACGTCGAGGACGTGCACGCCCTGCACGCCGCGATCGAGGCCGCGAAGGCCGAGACGGGCAAGCCCAGCATCATCATCCTGAAGACGATCATCGGCTGGCCCGCGCCCACCAAGCAGAACACCGGCAAGATCCACGGCTCGGCCCTCGGCGCCGACGAGCTCGCGGCCACGAAGCGCGTCATGGGCTTCGACCCCGAGCAGCACTTCGTCGTCAGCGACGCGGTCATCGCCCACACCCGCCGCGCCGTCGACCGCGGTGCCGAGCGCCGGGCTGCCTGGCAGGCCCGCTTCGACGCCTGGGCCGCCGCCCACCCGCAGCGCAAGGCCCTGCTCGACCGGATGCTCGCCGGCGAGCTCCCGGTCGAGCTCGACGCGGCGCTGCCGGTGTTCGAGGGCGGCACGAGCCTGTCGACCCGCGCCGCCAGCGGCAAGGTCATCAACGCGATCGCGGGCGTGCTGCCCGAGTTCTGGGGCGGCTCGGCCGACCTCGCCGAGTCGAACCTCACGACGATCACTGGCGGCGGCTCATTCGCCCCGGCGGAGCACTCGACCCACGAGTGGCAGGCGAACCCCTACGGCCGCATCCTGCACTTCGGCATCCGCGAGCACGCGATGGGCGCGATCCTCAACGGCATCGCCCTGCACGGCCGCACCCGGGTGTTCGGCGGCACGTTCCTGATCTTCAGCGACTACATGCGGCCGTCGGTGCGTCTCGCCGCCCTGATGAACGTGCCGGTCACCTACGTCTGGACTCACGACTCGGTCGCCCTCGGCGAGGACGGGCCGACGCACCAGCCGATCGAGCAGCTCGCCTCGCTGCGCGCCATCCCGGGGCTCGCCATCGTGCGCCCCGCCGACGCGAACGAGACCGCGCATGCCTGGAAGGCCGTGCTCGAGCGCCGCTCCCCCGCCGGCATCGCGCTGACCCGCCAGAACGTGCCCGTGCTCGCGCGCGGTGCCGATGCCGCGAGCGGCGACACCCTGGCGGCGGCCCACCACGTCGCGAAGGGCGCCTACGTGCTCGCTGAGGCTGCGAACGGCAGCCCCGACGTGATCCTGATCGCGACCGGTTCCGAGGTCGCGGTGGCGCTGGATGCCCGCGCCCAGCTCGCCGAGCGCGGCGTGCACGCCCGCGTCGTGTCGGCGCCCTGCCTCGAGTGGTTCGAGGAGCAGAGCGCGGAGTACCGCGAGCAGGTGCTGCCGAGCGCCGTCACCGCGCGCGTCTCGGTCGAGGCCGGGCTCGCGCTGAGCTGGCACCGCTACGTGGGCGACCGCGGCCGGACGGTCTCGATCGAGCACTTCGGCGCCTCGGCCGACTACCAGACCCTGTTCCGCGAGTTCGGCATCACGGCGGAGGCCGTGACTGCCGCCGCGCTCGAGAGCATCGCGGCCCGCTGATCGCGGCCGCCTGCGACGAGCATCCGACCACCACGCACCCCGACCGAATGAGGATCCGATGACCTCCACCCCCACCGCCCAGCTCAGCGCCCTCGGCGTCAGCATCTGGCTCGACGACCTCTCGCGCGACCGCATCACCTCGGGCGGCCTCGCCGCGCTCATCGCCGACCGCAACGTCGTCGGCGTGACGACCAACCCGACGATCTTCGCCTCGGCGCTGGCGACGGGCACCACCTACGACGCGCAGATCCGCGAGCTCGCCGCCGCGGGCGCCGACGTGAGCCGCGCGGTCTTCGAGATCACGACGGACGACGTCGCTGCTGCGAGCGACATCTTCGCGGGCGTTTACGGCTCGACCGGGGGCCAGGACGGCCGCGTCTCGATCGAGGTCGAGCCCGGTCTCGCCCACGACGCCGCCGGCACGATCGCCCAGGCCCGCGAGCTCTGGGCGAAGGTCGACCGGCCGAACGCGATGATCAAGATCCCGGCGACCCTCGAGGGCCTCGAGGCGATCACCGAGACCATCGCGGCGGGCATCAGCGTCAACGTGACGCTCATCTTCAGCCTCGAGCGTCACCAGGCTGTTATCGACGCCTACCTCGCCGGCCTCGAGAAGGCGCACGCCGCAGGCATCGACCTCTCGACGATCCACTCGGTCGCCTCGTTCTTCGTGTCGCGCGTCGACACCGAGATCGACCGCCGACTGACCGAGATCGGTACGCCGGAGGCCCTCGCGCTCAAGAGCAAGGCGGGCATCGCGAACGCGCGCCTCGCCTACGAGGTCTTCGAGCAGGCCTTCGCCACCGATCGTGCCGCGGCCCTTCTCGCCGCCGGGGCGAACGTGCAGCGCCCGCTCTGGGCCTCGACCGGCGTCAAGGACCCGAGCCTGCCCGACACCCTCTACGTGACCGAACTCGCCGTCGGCAGCACCGTCAACACGATGCCCGAGAAGACGCTGCAGGCCACCTTCGACCACGGTGTGATCACCGGCGACACCGTCAGCGGTTCGTACGACGAGGCCCGGGCCGTGCTCGCCGCCCTCGACGCGCTCGGCATCTCCTACGACGAGGTGACCGCCCTGCTCGAGAAGGAGGGCGTGGAGAAGTTCATCGTCAGCTGGAACGAGCTGCTCGACACCGTGAGCGCGGCGCTCGAGGCCGCCCGATGAGCGTCACCGTCGCCGCCCGCGGCGCCGCGCAGGCCGCCATCGAGAGCCGGGTGCCCGAGCTCGTCGAGCAGCTGATCGCGAGCCGCATCACGGCCGGGGACGCCACGCTGTGGGGCCCCGCCGCCGAGGCCGAGGCGAGCATCCGACTGGGCTGGACGCAGGCGGTCGCCGTATCGCGCCCGCTCGTCGCCGAGATCGCCACCCTGCGCGCCCAGCTGGCCGAGCGCGGCGTCACCCGCATCGTGCTCTGCGGCATGGGCGGGTCGTCGCTCGCGCCGGAGGTCATCACCCGCACCGCTGGTGTGCCGCTCACCGTTCTCGACTCGACCGATCCGGGGCAGGTCGCCGACGCGCTGGACGACCACCCCGGCCACACCGCCGTCGTCGTCTCGTCGAAGTCGGGGTCGACCGTCGAGACCGACAGCCAGAAGCGCAGCTTCGAGGCCGCGTTCCGGGCGATCGGCGTCGACCCGACCGAGCGGATCATCGTGGTGACCGACCCGGGCTCGCCGCTCGAGCAGGCCTCGGTGGCCGCGGGCTACCGCGTGTTCACCGCCGACCAGACGGTCGGCGGCCGCTACTCCGCGCTCACAGCCTTCGGCCTGGTGCCCTCGGGCCTCGCGGGCGTCGATCTGGATGCTCTCCTCGACGAGGCGGAGGCCGCGAGCCTGCTGCTCGCCGTGGACGCGCCCGAGAACCCCGGGCTGCGGCTCGGGGCGGCCATCGCCGGCACCGTCCCGCTCCGCGACAAGCTGGTGTTCGTCGCCGACGGCACGCACATCGTGGGGCTCGGCGACTGGATCGAGCAGCTCATCGCCGAGTCGACCGGCAAGGAGGGTCGGGGCATCCTGCCCGTGGTCGTCGAGGCCGGAGCGCCGGAGCTGACGAGCGGAGCGGAGGACGTGCAGGTCGTGCGGCTCGTCGCCGACGCGCGCGCCACCCGCGAGGTCGCCGACGGCGAGATCGAGGTCTCGGGCTCGCTCGGCGCCCACCTGCTCACCTGGCAGTACGCCACGGCGGTCGCCGGGGTTCTGCTCGGCATCAACCCCTTCGACCAGCCCGACGTGGAGTCGGCGAAGGTTGCGGCGCGCGGGCTGCTCGACGCCCGTCCCGAGCCGGTGCCGGCGGTCTTCACCGACCGCGGTGTCGAGGTCGTCGGGCCGGCCGAGCTCCTGGCCGGAGCATCCACGCTGGAGGACGCGCTCGCGCGTCTCGAGGGCTCGGTGCCCGCTGACGGCTACATCGCGCTCCAGGCCTACCTC